>JBHADM010000107.1:0-4795 GCA_041855045.1 Bacillota bacterium
ATATTATAATATAAGCCGAAGAAAATTGTCAACTAAGTTTTAAAAGTTTGAAAACACATTCACTTGAAAAAAAACACTAAATTTGTTATAAATAATAGACTATATTTTTAGGAGAAAACGGATGTTAAGCAAAGCAAAAATAAAAAATCATTTCCTTTATCAGTCATGGCTATACGTTTTGGTGGCGGTTCTTTCTGTATTCATATGGGATTTGATATATACTGCAACGGAATACCGTTCTCCTGAAGATAAAAGAATTGAAATATATGTGGTAGATAGTCCTATGCTGAATGAAGAGGCGATGCAGTCTTATCTTTTAAACGTCCAATCTATGGAATTTCCCGATATGGAAGTGCTGGAGGTCGTGCGTCTTATCAGTGGCGGCGAACAGGATTATATGACAGATATACAGCTTAATACCTATATCATGGCCGGGCAGGGCGACGTATATATTATTGGGAAAGAAAGATTTAAAAATTATGCAACTTTAGGAACTTTTCTTCCATTGGATGAGTACGTTGAAAAACAAGCATTGCAATTGGATAATCGTAATGTTGAGCGGGGAATTGTAGCGTATCCTGGTGAAAATGACAAACAAGTAGTCGGACTTGTCGGCATTCCCTTGAAAGGATCCACTATGCTGCAGCAGTTTGGTGTAGATGTGGACAATAGCTTTATTGCCGTATTGTATCGAAACGGCAATGATGAAAACTCTGTGCGCATGCTCAATTATCTAATCAATCTACAATAAGAGGATGCTTTGAAAAGACCGATTTATAATATGTTATATACTGTCAAAGACAGACAGTCATTACACATGCCGGCACATCATGGTGAGGCACTCTTTTCATATGATGTACTCTCATTAGATACTACCGAATTTAGTCTTACGGATAATCTGT
Organism: Bacillota bacterium; assembly: GCA_041855045.1. Taxonomy (GTDB): domain Bacteria; phylum Bacillota; class Clostridia; order Christensenellales; family Aristaeellaceae; genus JAAZPT01. The sequence goes on from JBHADM010000107.1 coordinate 903, forward strand.
ATCAGCCTAATGGTCCGATTGCCGAGGCACAAGAGCGGCTTGCGCAGTCAGCCGATGTAGATAGTGCATTTTTTCTTCATAATGGAAGCAGTGCAGGTATACACGCCATGCTTCTCTATGCAAAACATAGAGGTGACAAAGTAATCGTGCAGCGCAATTCACATATCAGCGTTTATCACTTTGCTGCTGTTTTAGATTTGAATTTGGTATATATAAAGGAAAGTTATTCAGAGGAAGGGATTCCCTTTATAGCAGCAGAAGATGCGGTTCAAACAATTAAAAAGCATGCCGATGCCTGCGCGATTTTATTGACAAGCCCCAATTATTACGGGGTATGCATTGATTTTTCAAGCATACATTCTTTAACAAAGGAGCTTGGAATGCTTCTCTTGGTGGATCAGGCGCATGGAGCCCATTTGAATTGGGCTAGCGAATTACATAACGCAGGCTATTACGGTGCGGATATTTTTGTACAGTCGGCCCATAAAACCCTGCCCTGTACAACATCTTGCGCATGGTTGTTAAGCAAGAATCAAGATAAAAACATGTTGCAAAAATGTTTGCAAACTGTGCAGACAAGCAGCCCCTCGTTCATAAACATGCTGCAAATGGATGATGCCAGGGCATATATGGATGCACATGCTGATTTTTCAAATATTATCAAGCAAATTGAATCGTTTGGGAAAAAAATAGAAAGTTTTGGATACCGTTTAAGTTTGTCTGCTCTTGAACAGCAAGGCCATATTGTGGATAAAACTCGTTTGACATTATACTGTCCGCAAGGAGGATATTTTGTCCAAGACGCGCTTGCGGAAAATGGAATAGACGTAGAGATGGCAGATGACAAGCATATCGTTTGCATACTTTCACCGATTTTAAAGCGCTGTAAGCAGGAATTACAAACTCTATATTTTGGATTGGTGAGTGTTCCAATGGAAGGAAAAGTGGAAAATCATCAATGCAGGAGTATTGTGCCGAAAAAAAACATAAGTCTACACAGAGCGTATTTTTTACCAACGGAACGTGTGAGCCTGGAGCATGCTTTAGGTAGAACCAGTGCAGCTGTTGTTGCAGTCTATCCGCCGGGAACACCTGTAATCGTTTGGGGAGAGATCTTTTCCAAACAAGTTTTGGATGAAATACAGAAAAGAGATAGCCATCAAATAGTTGGATTGGTACAGAACAAGGTTTCTGTTGTAAAGGAGTAATATGAAGTACGATTTGTTTATTTTTGATTTGGACGGCACGATATGCGATTCATTTGAGGGGATTAAGGCTTCTATCGGATATATGATGGATAAGCTGGGTTACCCAAAACCCTCCGATGAAACTTATCGTGAAATAATAGGGCCGCCTTTTTTTTACTCCATGAAACATATATTGAATGTGAAGGAGAATTTACATCAGGAGGGAATGAATTTATACCGTGGCTTTTTTGCAGAAGAGGGTTATAAACTATTTTCTCTATATGAAGGTATCCGCCATGTATTGCAATCCATACATGCCATGGGTGCAAAAATTGCTTTGGCAACATCCAAACCCATTTCGCCTACATTAAAACTACTGCGTTATTTTGGTTTGACGGAACATTTTGACAGCATCAATGCACCGGCGGATGATACTGTAAAAAATTCTAAGGAATTTGCTATCGGCGAAGCGTTGAAAGTGCCGCATAGAAAAGCGGTTATGATTGGTGACAGAAAATTTGACGGTGTTGGTGCCGCCTTCTACAAGCTGGATTTTGTAGGTGCAGGCTATGGTTGCGGAAGTACGGATGAACTTTTGCAGGCAGGTGCAATCAAAGTATTGGATAGTGTTAACGACTATTACGATTATTTTGAGTTACCGGTCGTAAATGGAAAATTTGTATCTGTAGAGGGGATGGATGGAAGCGGTAAAACAACGCAAATTAGACTTTTGGTTGAAAAAATGAAAAGATTCGGCTTTCGTTTTGTTTGCACCAGAGAACCGGGCGGTACAAAAATTTCTGAAGAAATCAGACAAATGCTACTTTCTACTGAAAATATGGAGATGCATCCTAAAACGGAAGCTTTGCTATATGCTGCAGCTCGTTCTCAACATGTGCAACAGCTGATTAAACCAAATTTAGAGCAAGGTAGGTCTGTTTTGTGCGACCGTTTCGTAGATTCTTCCATTGCGTATCAAGGTGGCGGTAGAAGACTGGGATATTTGGAAGTAAAGTCCATCAATGATTTTGCAATTGATAGTGCGCTGCCTGATCGTACCATTTATTTGCAAATGGATGCGAGCAAAGCCTTACAAAGGCGTGCAAAAGCAAGTGAATTGGATCGCCTGGAAAGCGAAAAAGAAGCGTTTTTCATGGCAACGCAGGCAGTGTATAGCGAAATACTAACAAATGATGCGGATCGTTTTATCGTTGTAAATGCGGACGATAATGTAGATAGTATTTCAGAAGTCGTGTTTAAGCATGTCGCTTCTGTACTTGATGAAAAAGTAAACTGGAATGAGTGTAAATATGAATAGTTTTGAGTCATTTATCAATAAAGATGAAATGATAGTGGTAGGTATGTCCGGAGGCGTTGATTCTTCAGTTGCCGCATATAGGTTAAAAAAAGCCGGATACAATGTGGTCGGAATTTTTATGAAAAACTGGGAAGAAAAGGACGAAAATGGAGTCTGCACCTCTGAACAGGATTGGACAGATGTGCAGGCGGTCTGCGAAGCAATTGATATTCCATATTATGCGGTAAACTTTGCGCAAGAATACTGGGATAAAGTGTTTACTCTGTTTTTAAATGAGTATAAAGCAGGCAGAACGCCAAACCCGGATGTGTTATGCAATCGTGAGATTAAGTTTAAAGCCTTTTTGGAGTATGCGGAGCAGCTTGGTGCAAAGCATATTGCGACAGGGCATTTTGTGCAGCGAAGAGATATTGCGGGAAAAGCCCATCTAATAAAAGGAATTGACCCTAATAAAGATCAAAGCTACTTTTTATATATGCTAAAAGAAGCACAGATTGCAAAAGCAATCTTTCCTGTAGGCAATATTACCAAACAGGAAGTACGCAAAATAGCCAATGAGATAGGTCTCCCAGTAAGCACCAAGAAAGACTCTACAGGAGTGTGCTTTATTGGCGAACGCAACTTTAAAAATTTTTTACAAACGTATCTTCCCTCACAAAAAGGCAATATCTGTAGCGTAGATGGTGAGATTGTGGGGCATCACGACGGATTGATGTACTATACATTGGGGCAGCGCAGAGGCTTAGGTATCGGAGGAAGAGGTGATGGCAGAAGTTGGTTTGTTGTGGATAAGAATTTAAAAAACAATGAGCTCATCGTTGCCCAAGGTGAGGATAGTGACTTGCTGTATAGTCATGTATCAAATGCGGTTGATATTACCTGGATAAACGAAGCGCCCATGAAAGAAGGCGAAAACTATCATTGCACAGCTAAGTATCGTTACAGACAAGCGGATCAGGAAGTTTGTATTTCATATAGCAATGGTGTTTTGACCGCCATATCAAAAGAGCCACAACGCGCAGTCACACCCGGGCAAAGCCTTGTTTTATATAAAGACGATATGTGCTTAGGCGGCGCTATAATTTCTGCAGTGCAGAAAGGAACTCACAAATGATTAGTCTGTCAAAGAAAAACTATTTTCAATGGAATGAAAGACAGGAATAAAACATCATCGTTCGTAGTATATCGAATGATTTTTGCTATAAAACAATAAAATGTTCGGAAAATACTAAAAAGCGAAAAAAGTTAAAAAAACTGTTGAAAAAAAAGAAAAAAACAGTTGACAGTAGAGGCGGGGATATGCTAATATTAATTTTGTCGTCAGCGAGACGACACGAACCTTGAAAACGATACAGAAGAGAGAAAGATAGCGAATAAACGACAGTCAA
>JBHADM010000108.1:0-2563 GCA_041855045.1 Bacillota bacterium
AATATCAGGAACAGGAATATTTAGCACACGCATATAGCGCAGGTTCTTTTATGATGGAGACGCTTTACAGCGAAGGGAGCTATCAGCTTTTGGCTGCAACAGACGGCAAGCTTGATGTTGCCCATGTGATTAGCTGGAAGAGTCAATATAACGTGGCGCAGGAAGCAACGGTGTCTGCGGAGCAAAACATTGATGGTGTACTTGTGGAAGAAGCAGAGCTTTCCGCTATAAGAGAAACCTCTGTGGTTATTTTAGATATAAATACCGCAAACGGTATGAGCAGAAATGATTTTTTAAGCGAATACGCAGATACATAATTTTTGAAAAAAATTTAGATTTCATAAAACCTGCGGGTTTTCTCAATCGTCAAGTAAGCAGAACCACAAAATTTTATTATATAAAGAAAGAAGGAATTCAGTATGAAAAAGAAATTTCAACACATTATGGTGGGTGCTCTGTGCATCGTCATGCTCCTATCACTCGCCGCCTGCGGTTCTAGTAAACCGCTTAGCTCGCCCGATGCAGGAGCCGCAAGTAGCAATAATAGCACTAATCGCAAATCAGACGAACCTATCTATTTAAGTGACATGCTCGAAGCGGACGGCCCACAGATTTGGTATGAGGTTGAGGAGAAAGCAATCCCTGGTAAAGATTCAACTATATCACTGGTGTATGTATTTGAAGACGGCAAGGTTACTGTTTATAACCCGAACAATCCCAGTAATAGCAAGATTCGGACACTTGGAGATGTATCAAAGCTGACAGATGACGAAATTCTTGAGATGTTGATGCAGGGCTATTTAGAGAATGACCAAAAAATAAAGGATGACTTCTTTGAAAAATATGAATCTTCTGTACTTACAGAAGAAGGAATATATCAAATGTTGACAGAAGAATTTGATAAAGAACCGCTTATAGCACTTGAGAGGCTTTACGTAATGGCGAATCTCTATGAATCGACTGAAATTGCAGCCATTCTGCCTGAATATGAAACTCTATACAATAGTGGTGCCGAAAAGTCAAAATATGAGCCTTTGTTGCGCAGTTGTGCACAAATTGCTGGTGTTAAAATGAATGAGATGGCCACAACACAAATTGCAGCTTTCAAAGATATGGAGAATAGACGGGGCCCTTCTTCCTATGATTATGTTCTCAACGTCTTAACAGACAGTACAGGAAATGAAACCAAATCAGAAAAAATCATTTATTCTTTTGACAGCTATAATGAACCTGTGCAGTTTAATTTCAGCATTAATGGCGATACATCTCTTCTATCCCAATTTGCATTGAACGAAGAAATTTATACAGTCCATGAAGGATTTTTCCATTGCAACGGAAGATATACAGAGGGAACTGTGTATGACACGAACTACGGCGGTTTTTTCAATACTGGAAATGACAAAATATTTGTAACCGAGCTTTCCGAAAGTCTGATAATCAGTACACCTGACCAGCACAAAACTCCAATGCTCGACACCCCAAAGACCCCCGGCGTTACTGTGGACTAAAACTTAAACACAAGCGAGGACATAACCAGATAAGGAGAGAGACAATGAAAACTTCAGTAAAACGGATACTCAGTGCAGCCCTTGCGCTAACATTGATGCTGTCGCTGCTGCCCACCGGAGTATTGGCGGCGAACGAAACATTCAGCGTAGAGGGTATGAACAGCTTACAAACAATTTCCCAGCTAGGCGATGGCGGTTATGCGCTAAAAACCGACGGCAGTCTGTGGACATGGTCTACCGGTTGGGCCTATGCCGATGCCGTTAATTACCCAGAGGTAACAGGCGGAAATATCGAAGGACAGCCTTATAACACTAATAGCGATTTTATTAAGGTATCTGAGTATTTTGGCTTAAAGTCTAATGGCGAGCTTTGGGCATGGGGAAATGCGGTTCCCGGTGACCTTGACGCTTCCAAGGCGGTAAAAGTTGCGGAAAATATCGCAATGATAGATATGACACCAAATTACCTCAATAACTATATCGCAATGAAAACGGATGGCAAACTGGTAAAATGGAGCAGTAATCCAACTCCCGTTGGGACACTTTCAAGCATTATCTTTTCCAAAAGTCCAGAGGTTCTACTCACAAATGTCGTTAATTTCGCAACAGACGGTTATAATTCGCAGGTCTGGCGGGCGTTAAAATCGGACGGCACCCTTTGGTACTGCGACAGTAACGGAAACCTCACCAAAGAAATGGACAATGTGGCAGCGTTCTCCAACGGTGTGCAGCTTAATATGAGTACCCTTGCAATCAAAACCGACGGCACTCTTTGGGCATGGGGCGATAACACTTATGGACAGGTAGGCAATGGCGGGAAATATACAAGCTATGAGCCTCAGGATCAGGACTATGGTCCATTTTATAATCAGGGTACGCCTGTGAAAATTCTTGATAATGTGGTTTACGCAGAAACGGGGTATTCCAGCTTTGCCATTACTTCGGACGGAACACTCTATGGATGGGGCAAAAACGACTACAATCAATTGGGCTTTACTGGCGGCAACGCTGTCCTTGACAAAGGATATGTGAAAACGGTCTGTCAAAACGTTCCT
>JBHADM010000109.1:0-28342 GCA_041855045.1 Bacillota bacterium
CCATGCCCTGGGGCTTGGCAGCGTGTGGATCAACCGCGCCAAAGAGGAATTTGATATGCCGGAATATCAGAAATGGCTCAAAGAGCTTGGCATAGAGGGCGAATGGGAAGGCATAGGCCATGTCGCGCTGGGCTATATCCACGGCGATCATCCCAAAGCCGCCCCACGTAAGCCGAACAGAGTGTATTATGTGGATTAAATGAACGGCATCAATAAAAAAATACAGCACATGGACATGAACTGACCCCCAAAAGTTAGACGAATAACTTAAGGGGGTCAGATTTTTACGGCAAAATACAGTTTTGAATTTAAGAATATGATTGTGAAAGAGTAGCCCTGCCTTTTTTCAATGAATCCAAGCACCGTTCATCTACACTCCTCTATACAGGAGCCCGCTTTTGCCGCATGCAATATTCACGTCTGCTTCATCTTTTGCATATTCTTGGCCGGGCGCAGCATCAATGCAATTTGCGTGCCGTGCTCCGAGCTTTGAACGACCCGGACATCTCCTCCGTGCTGGTATGCGATCTCCTTCACAAGCGCCAGTCCAAGACCAGCGCCGCTTATGCCGGCGCTTCTTGATCGATCCGCCTTAAAAAACGGCTCAAATATCCGTTCCCAATCGCTTGGAAGTATCCCGGGACCGGTGTCGGATACAAGTATTTTCACATACGCATTGTCCGATACGACCTCGACGGATACTTCTCCTCCTTCACGATTATATTTGATGGCATTTTCAATCAGATTATAAACCGCCCGATATATCAGCGTATCGTTCCCTGTGATCTGCGCGTCGCCGGGCTTCTGGACAAGACGGATATTTCTTTTGTCCCCGATGCATTCCAAATCACAGATAACCTCCTCTATGATATCGGCAAGCTGGATATGGTTGCTTCTGTTTGCAGACTGCAGCTCCGTCATCTCCAAAAGGAGATCGATCACATGAGAAAGCTGGTCTGTCTGCGTTCGAACCATACGAATTGTTTCTTTGCATTCGTCGATTTCGAGGTTTTTGTTTTTTTCAAACACCTCAAGCTTTGTGCGGATCACAGCAAGCGGCGTACGCAGTTCATGCGCGGCGTTTGCCGAAAACTGCTTCTGCGCCAGGAACGCATCGCCGAGCCTTTTCAGCATCTCATTAAAAGCGTCGGCAAGGTGTATGATTTCAACGGAGCCGTTGTTTAAAACGACCGGTTTCTGCAGGTTTTTTGCCTGGATCTCTTCAATTTGCTTTCCCAGCCGCTGTAAGGGGCGCAACGCGTATCCCATGATAAAATACATCAGGGAGCTGCTGATAAGCGAAATAAGCAGTGTTACCAGGATGCTTTTTGTCCAGAATTCGACAGAGGCCTTTTTAACCATCTCCGAAAATTCCTCCTCCGGATGGATTGTGACCTCGATATCCTCATATGCGTCTTCCGTTTCAAATTCTTTTGGAAACATCGTTATTGCGGATTCTTCTATCTCCACAAAAAACAATACTGCGGATTTACTGATAAAATAGCTGATGGAAAGGCAGGATACGATCACTATAAAGGCGGTGATCAACGTGAGCCTCCATTGCAGTGAGCGGTTTTTACCCATTTGGATACGCCCCTATCATATAGCCCTGTCCGATACGATTCACAATGGGATCGTACCCCAGTGCGGTTTTCAGTTTTCGGCGAAGTGCGGAGATGTGGACACGGATCGAATTGCTGAAACTGTCTATGCTTTCGTCCCACACATGTTGTATCAGCTCTTCCTGGCTGACAAGCCGTTCCTGATGAAGCATAAGATATTCCAGCAGCCCTATCTCTTTTCGCGTAAGCGAAATCTCCGTCCCTTTTGCAAATACCGTGCGCGCCTTTATATTCAGAGCAAGCTCTCCGCACTCCAGGACGAGGTTGTTCTGGATAACACGCCTTCGTGTAAGGCTGCGGACCCGCGCCTCCAGTTCTTCAAAGTAAAAGGGCTTGCAGAGGTAATCGTTGGCACCGTTGTCCAATCCGTCTATTTTGTCCTGCAGCTGTCCCCGCGCGGAAAGAATGAGTATCTTCGTTTCGATATCCACTTTACGGAGTTCGCAAAGTACCTCCATTCCATCCATTTTTGGAAGATTCAAATCCAATATGATGAGATCATAGCTTTCCGACAACGCCATGTCCAAAGCATCGTCTCCGTTAAAACAGGTGTCCACTTCATATCCGTCCAGCCGCAGGCCTTTTGCAATGGTCGTACAAAGTGTCTGTTCGTCTTCCACTACCAATATTCTCATATATGACTGCTCCTTGCTTTTTTTCACCGCAGGGGAATCCCTGCAGTATTTCAGGATCCTCCCGGCATGATCATACTCTAAGCTATCGTAATTATACCATAATAAAAACGGTATTTATATGCAAACTCACAGGGAGATCATGCCGGACGATTCACCTGCCGTAAAAAGAGCCTCCCATGATCGTGATGTGTCGTGGAAAACTCTTTTGCTGTATGGATTTATGTATTGTGAAGCGGCAATCCGCAAATGCTGCATGCGCTTTTTGCCGCCCGCTTTTATTTATCATTTTCCCGTATTCGGGTTTGCCATTTGCCTCTCGATCTCCGCGATCTTTTTAAGCTCATCGTTCAGTATGCGCAGCTCCTCCTCTGAAAAGGAATCTTTTACTTTTTCTATCTGTTCTTTCAAATAATCCGAACTGATATTTTTTTCGCTTTCCGTATCATTCTCCTCCGCTATGCTTGCAAACAGCTTGTCCCAGACTTCTTTGTGCACAGTAAAGCTGTTGTTTATTTCTGCCAGGAGAGATTCCGTTTTTTCATCTGTCTGATTCTCGGAAACCGCCGGAGCCGGTACGCCTTTGCTGGATTTGATGCCATCGACCATGCCAAGGATCTCATTCATTCTTTCTTCGTCTTCAATGCTGCCCAAAATAGGCTGTCCGACTATGCTGCCGTTCCTGTCGACCAGGATAGAGGTTGGAAAACTGAAGATTTTTGCGATATACGCTCCTGCTTCCTGCGAATTGTCGACAATGATGTTTCTGAAGGTAACGCCTTGCTTGGAAAGAATTTCTTTTGCCGCGTCAAAAGCCTCCTGGCTTTCACCGGCCTGTACGTTCACGCCGACCAGTTCGGCTCCTTTTTCACGAAGTCTGGCATTGAGTTTTTCCAGCGCAGGCATTTCATTGACGCAGGCAGAACAATCGTTGAACCAGAAATTAAGAAGCGTTGCTTCGTTTTTGCCAAACAGGGAGCTGTCGACTGTATTTCCCTGAAAGTCCTTTCCTGTAAAGGTTGGAAAGGATTCCGTGCTGCCCGTCTCTTTCTGCGCAGGTGCGGACTGCTTAACGGTGTCCGCAGGCGGATCGGATTTGACTGCCTTGCCGCATGCACTCACAGAAGCAAGCAGTGTTAATATCATCATGATAAGAAAAGCTTTTTTTAAATTTTTCATTTTATTTTTCCTTTCTGCTTAAATCGGATTGATTATTTTCCGAATCGCTTTGATTTTTATGAGGCATTTTAAAACCCCAGTACGTAGTGATCGCGCGCGTCGGGCACGCTTTTATGCATTCGCCGCAGCGGATACATTCCATATGTGCGCAATTTTTTGTAATGTCCACATCCATTTTGCAGGTCCTGCTGCACTTTCCGCAAGATACGCATTTCCCCTGGTCCACATTGTAGCTGAAAAGTGAAAAGCGATTGAACAATGCATAAAATGCACCGAGCGGACAAAGCCATTTGCAAAACGGACGGTAGAATACCACACAAAGAGCGATAATGACCGCAAGTATGCCGAACTTCCATGTAAACAGCGTACCGAGCGCTGCACGGATATTGCTGTCAACGATGGAAAGCGGTATGCCCCCCTCCAGTATACCCTGCGGACAAATATACTTACAGAAATAGGGCGAAGCGACCCCGGCGTTGTTTGTAAGCAGTATGGGCAGCGCAATCACAGCGATACCAAGGACGCCGTATTTGATATAGCGCAACGCCGCGAGCTTTTTGGTGCTGAACTTTTTGCTCGGGATTTTGTGGAGCAGATCCTGAAACCAGCCGAACGGACAAAGGAATCCGCAAATAAACCGTCCGAGCATGACGCCGAAAAAAATTAGTATCCCCGTTATATAATAGGAAAAATTGAATTTTGAAGATCCGACCACCGCCTGGAACGATCCTATCGGGCAGGAGCCGGTTGCGGCCGGGCAGGAGTAGCAGTTGAGTCCAGGCACACATATTTGCTTGATTTTTCCGTTATATAAGACCCCTTTCAAGAAATTCGGAAGATGGATATTTGACAGAAATGCAGCGAATAATTGTATCGTGCTTCTCTTCTTCAGGAAACTTCCGAGTGAAAATCTTCCCTTCTTCTTCGCACCCGTCTTATCCAATCCCTACACACTCCAGACATAATCGAATTGCTTTACTGAGCACTGTTTCCATTTCTCCGCGATAGGCGCCGAAACAGATGAAAGCCACAGCCATGACGATAAGCAGCGATTGTACCGTGATTTTCAAATGATTGAAGCGTTTGCGAGTACAGCTCATTTGTTATTCCTCCTTTTATTTTTTCTGACGATGAAAGTATAACAAATACGATATAAATTTTCTGTTAAGAACCCGGCACCCTGTACATGCCTGTAAAATACCTCTTTTTGTATCTGCGTTCCATAATAAAAACTCAACCATCAGCCTATTTGGCGGTTTTCTGGTTTTTGAATATACAATCCAAGTGCAACAGAAAAACAACTCATCATTTTCTGATACAATTGTGTTTGCGAATACAACTATTAAAAAAGAGAAGCTATGAGTGAGCTGCCCCCCTAAGTTAAATTATTCGCCTAACTTTTCGGAGGCACCTCAACAATTTTCATATGCTGTATTTTTGTATGCGATTGCTTTTTCCGCTTTGGTTGCGCAAAGCCCTGGGTTTTGTTATCATAACAGTATAGATAATACCATAGCATCAAGCGACGAAAGGAGTCATTTATGAAAAAGAGTTTAGGTATTCTAACTGCCGTATTCCCCATGCCCGTGCTGATGATTGCGACCTATGACGAAACAGGCGTGCCGAATGTAATGAACGCCGCCTGGGGAAGTATATGTGATTACGACAAAATCGCACTCATGCTGGCGCAAGAGCATAAATCAACTAAGAACATACTGCACAGCAAGGCCTTTACCGTGAGCATAGCCGATGTGTCGAACATGGAAGCGGCGGATTATTTCGGCATTGCCAGCGCCAACCGCATGCCTGATAAGTTTGCGTGCAGCGGCTATACCGCTGTCAAAAGCGAGCTGGTGAATGCGCCTGTGATACAGGAGTTTCCCATCACCATGGAATGTGAACTTGTGGAAGTGATAGATAACGAAAATATCTTTTGTGTAATAGGCAAAATCTGCAATGTGCTTGCTGAAGAATCCCTGCTTGCCGAAAACGGAAAAATAGATGTTGGCCAATGTAAGGCACTGTTGTTTGACCCTTTCCAACACGGTTATTACACCACGGGCGAAAAGGTCGGTAAGGCTTGGGATGCCGGAAAAGCCATGATGCAGCGGGCGCGGAAGTAGGGGAAGGGGTATTTGACTTGTCCTTGTTCCAATTGTGCGCAAAAGCGCAAGCTCCATGCCTCCTTTGTAAAAGGAGGCGGCACGGCGCAGCCGTGCAAACATAGGATAAAGCCATTTTTGGCAATAGCCAAAATATGGGATTGAGGGTAGTATGACGATAGAATCGCTATCACACATAAAATCAAAATCGCTATGCAAGAATACTTTGCATATCATACAATCCGACACCCAACCACCAACCCCTCAGTCACTTCCGTTGACGCTGCAGTGACAGTTCCCCTTGCAGGAGAGCCACGCTGACGCTCCGGTTTTTGTAATCAAGCTTACTTGCAAGAAGTGTTAATTGTTTCTTATCCATTTGTTGTTCCAAGCGTCCGAAAAAGCGCAAGCTCTGTGCCTCCTTTGTAAAAGGAGGTGGCGCGGCGCAGCCGTGACGGAGGAATTCTAAGGTAGTCAATCGACTTGCAGGCTATCCCGGCACCAAGCCCTCATTGTATGGATACATCACTTTAACCCTGCGTAAATCAAAAGTCCAATCCGTTTTGTTCGGATTGGACTTGTTTTATTTTTATGCTATTGTTTACGGCATTGTTGTGCCAAAGCCGTTGAGTATGGTGGAAGCATCACCGCCAAATACACTCGGCAGTACGCCGTTCCAACGCTCTATGGCGAGCTTGAACAGCAGCTCCATGCTCAGGGATTTGCTTTCCACGGTGTTTGCCTGGGCCTGCAGCTCCTTTTCTTTGAGCTGGTATTCCGCCATCTTTACCTTGTTTTCGGCTTCGATGAGGATTTTTTGCTGCTCTGCCTTGGCCTTTTCTACAGCCTGCTCGGCAACTTTTTTCTGTTCTACGGCAATCTCGTATTCGTCGCTGAAGTCGTGATTGATGATGGAGATATTGCTCACTGCCAAGCCGTATACCTCAAAGTCATCCTTCAGATCGTCGAGTATCTGACGGGAGATTTCGGTACGCTTGCTTACAAATTCCTCTATCGTATATTTGGATATGGTAGCCTGTACGATTTCACGCACGCGCGGGCGGATGAATCGGGTTTCGTGCTTGCCGTTGAAGCTGCGGTAGAGCTTTTCGGGGTCATTGATGCTGGCTTGTACGGTCAGCTCGATATTGATGGTCTGTATGTCCTTGGTAGACACGGACAGACTGGTATCCATATTGTTGTCTTTGCTGAAATAATACAGACGCTCTCTGATTTCCATGGTCTCTATATTCTGTACAAAGGGCACTTTAAAGTGCAGGCCTTCCGTACGGATGCCGGTGACTTTGCCGAATGTAGAAATGACAGCCACTTCACCCGTGTTAACGGTGTAGGAAGCGGAGGAAATAAGTATGACGAGCACCAGCGCCAATACGCCGAGTGCGATCATTTTGGGGTTTGCTTTCATGGGGGTCTCCTTCCAAATGTATATGCTTATATTATATATCATATCGTCTGCAGGGGCAAATGCTGTTGCATAGTTCCTTCGCTATTCTGTTCTGCTTCCCATCGTAATATACTGTTTGTATGGTGTACGAATATGATATACTATATTTGTGAAATATATATGCAATGAGGTATCAGCATGAAAAAAATCATCGTTCTTTCCTTCGCACTGCTGCTCCTGCTCATCGGGGCGGCATATGCGGAAGCTCTGAATACAGAGAATTATACCGCAGCGGAAGTGCTGCCTGCATCGGAAACCCAAGAGGATCCCTTGCTGGCGGATTATACATTTGACAAAGATGTATGGAATCCCGAAAACCTGAAAGACATTGCAAGTTTGGGTCTGGATTTCAGCACCCCGGATTGGATGCCGGAAATCGAGCTGCTGGAGGACAGCATACTCGTCAAAAATGTACCCAATACCGTGATGGAAGTGGAGTATCTTGTCAGAAAATTTACCCGTATAGAGGACTCGACATGGATGTACAATGGGGAAGGTATGAATAGCCTGCAAAACCTAATCCGTTCCCAATTCGAGGGATTGCACTTTAGTAAATGGGCAAATAACAATGTCAGAAGAGATGAATACTCGCTGTCCCTGCAAAAATGGGTGACCATAAAATATTACAGCACAGACGATATATACGAAATCAACTATGATGTCAGAAAATATGCGCCCTATAAAATGAAACAAAAGGAAGGCAAAGGCGACCTTAATTTTGACACCGCAGGAAAGCTGATTGTATTTGGCGCGGAAATGCGGGATGACAGAAAAGCCCTGCAGGAGCAAATGGCATCCCTGATAGAAAAAGACGAGATTTTTATAGAGGGCGGTGTGCCGAATCTATCGGATTTCGGATTGGACTTTACGCCCCCGGCAGAGAATATTACACTTGAAAAAACAGGGGATGCCTGGATTTTCAAAAATTTTCCCGTCCGGTATGACAGGGTGGATTTAGAAGTAGCCCTGAACGGGCATATGCAATATCTGGAGTTCTTTTATAAGGGTGATGGCGAATACATCTACACCGGCGACTATATAGAGGCATTGAACGCAAAACAGACCTTTATAGACGAAATCACCTTCCACCTCAGCATCCCGGGCTATTGGAACAAAAAAGTGCATTTTGATATAGAGAAAAATGCCTGGGAAAGCTGTGAATACTACTTTTTTAAAGGCGTGGAAGCGGAAGGGGACAAGGGTACCGTGATAAAACGCAATTCCCTGCATTTTTTCCACGATTACGAAAAAGAGGAAACGCGCCTGGATGTGGAGGTGTACGATACGGAACTCCAATTCATGAGAAAGTATTCTTCTGTGTACAAAAAAGGTTTGCTCCAATAGCACGCAGCCTGTCCATAAAGAGGAAAACGAAAAGAAGAAAATAGAGCGATATTCTTTAGTACAAACAATTGAATGAGCCAAACACCAAGCCTTCCGTTAGTTTAAACAAAGTGCCGTTTCTTCTTTACAGGGCAGCTTGTGCTTTGTATGCCTGTTGGCGCGCAGGCATACGGTTTCGGCTTACGATTCATATGATTACCATTTTCAGGAGTATATACCATGTCCATAGATCAAAGAAATGCGCTTGATGATGAGCCTTTTGAGTATACAGTGCGCAAGGATAATAAAATCGAAATTCATTGGAACAAGCGGCCTGTGATGTTTGTAAAAGGCAAACAGGCGGAGGACTTGCTGAAAAAGCTGAGTCGGGTAGAGGGCAAGGACGTACAGCTGCTTTTGGCAAAAATAACCGGTAATTTTAAGTGCGGAAACGAAAAGCTTGCAAAAGGCGAAGCCAAAAAACGCACTTGAAGAGTGAGAGAGTTGTTTATAAAAAATGTCCTGTTTTCCGTTGGAAAATAGGGCTTTTTTGTTTTACATACGGAAAGCTTTTTTAAGAAGCGGTATTTTGGCTGCAATGAAGGATGCTCCAAAAGACAGCAAGGATATGATTATAAAATAGCACAAAATATACATAAAAGGATTTTGTGTATAGGGAAATTTCCAATCAATCAGAGTTTGAAGCAGCGGGTGTACAATATATACGCCAAAGCTTAGTTTGGATAAAATTGATATAATTCTATTTGTTTTTGCGCCTGCATTGTGCAAAGCTGTAAATAGAGATGCGGAGTATATGTAAACAAGGAGATTCGTATAGGTGTGAATATTTGTATAATCTCCTGTGCTTTGTACATAGCCGATAATAATTAACAGGGAAAGGAATCCCATACCATACAATATCCATTTTTTATCTATACCTATATGCGTAATATACCATCCCGTCAGATAATATGTTACATAGGGTGCAAAAAATCCCAAATAAAATTTTTCAATGAATTCTGCTATATAGTATGGTTTTTGCCATAGGAGAGACAAGCTGCGCAGCAGCGGCAATGTAAATTGACTGAGGAGCGACAGCGCGATAAACAGCAGCACCAGATGTTTATTTTTCTTTTTTACAAATTCTCTCAGAAAAGGAGTAATCAGATAGAGTCCGATCATCATGTACATATACCACATATGATAATGACCGAACAGAAATGTGCGAAAGAATCTTGAAAAGTCCGGCATATCGCCGTTTAGAAGGGGAAGTATGATGCGGTACAGCACGGCATATAATGCAGACCAAAAAAACAATAGAAGGGTTATGTTTTTTATATTCCTGCAAAACAGATTCCGGATTGTAATAACTCTATCTTCATCTAAGAGCAGGGCTCCGGATATCATCACAAACATAGGAACGGCAAAAAGAGAGATGCTGTAAAAAATATTTCCCCATACAAATTCTATGGAAGACGTGTTGTGTGTATATACAAATTGTGTACTTACATGTATCATCATAACGGCTAATACAGCAAGTATGCGCATGATATCCAAAGAATGGTTTCTTTCTCTGCTATTCAAATTCATTTCTCCGATAAAATTTTTTGTATATTTATGGGTGCATATTACACCCTCACCTCATAGCATGTTCTCTCATCTACCGCAAAATATCCGTCTTTTTCCAGCCGCTCTATGATGATGGAGGATACTTCTTTTTGTATGTCCTGCAGCACTTTTGCGCCGACAAGCATGTCGTAGCCGCCGGTGCCGCTGGCGCGGTAGGAGTTGACGATAATGCTTATATTGTCATCGGGCCCTATGGGCTTGCCCCGATAGTCCATTTTCACAATGCGGCTGCCTATGGGCATGCTGACATCTATGACATAGTCCAGCCCGTAGAAGTAATCATAGTTGTAGTGCGCCACCTTGGGCAGCAGGAAGTCCTCGCTGATGCCGATTTCGCCGTGCAGCAGAGCAAAGTAGGCGGCACTGCGCTCCATGTACCGCTTGAGCGTGGCGCCGCTGATCTCCAGCACGAGCAGGGTGTTGCTGTACACATAGGTGGACAGCACATCGCGCACGCTGACCTCGGCAGCCAGCCCCTTGACCTCGTTGGCGAGAGAGCAGGCGGAGAGCATGCATTTGCCCTCGGCAAGCTGTATCTGGTTTACAAAGTTGGCAATCAGGCTGCCGTGTATGGCGCTCTCCAAGGGCGCTTTGGGATAGAGTGCGGCGGAAAGCCTGCCCAGCGGCTGATCCAGCCATGCCTCCACAGCCTCATAGGCAGGGAGCAGGGGCGCGGCCATAGCCGCATCGTAACACTTGGCAGGGGGGACATGGCGGCTTTCCATGTGCAGCCTGCCCTCGTCCCATACGACTTTGATTTCGCAGAAATCGCGGGCGTTGCAGTTGTTCTGCACCACATAGGTATTGCCTATGTACTGCCCGGACAGGGCGATGTGCTGGTGTCCTGTGAGCAATAGGTCAAAGCCCATGCTTTGGGCAATCTCGTAGGCCTGGTTTTCGTCGCTGTCCGTCAGGCGTTTGCCGCAGTTGACATCGGCTTCAAAGCCGCCGTGATAGATGCATATGCTGATGTCGACCTGCGCCTGCAAGTCCGCCATGGCTTGGCGCAGTGCCGGCAGCGGCTCGGTTATATTTATTTTTTCCAGTGTTTCCGGTGCTTCCCAGCGCAGTATATGATGGGTGCATGCGCCAAACAGACCGATGCGCAGGCCGTTGGGCAGGGTCTTGACCGCAAAGCTCTGTATGGGCAGCTGCCCTGCTTTGTCGCGTATGTTGGCGCAAAGGCAGGCGGCATCCAAGGCTTGCAGATAGCTCGCCAGATAGTCCACGCCGAAGTTGAAATCGTGGTTGCCCAGAGTGATATAGTCGTAGCCGGCGGCGTTCATCAGCGCGGCGATGGGGGCGGCGCTGTGTTTGGAAAGATAGTAGGCAAAGGGCGACCCCTGTAAGGTGTCGCCGCCGTCTATGATGAGTGTGTTTTCATCCTTATCAAAGGCCTTTGCCAGCTTGAGCATCCCCATGTCCAAATCGCGCTCCGCAGCGCTGTAAAAGTTCGTGGGGAAAAAGTAGCCGTGCATATCTGTGGTAAAGCAAATTCTCAACTGTTTCATCTGCGTTTTCCTCGGGCAAGATTGCTGCGTATGCGGGTGGAGAACCACTCGATGATGAGCATCATCAGCACCAGGCCCAACAGATAGGCGCCTACCATGTTCCAGCGTGAAGTGCCGATGGCCTGCAGCAAGGGGGCGCCGATACCGCCCGCGCCCACGATACCCAGCGTGGTGGCGTCCTTGATGTTGATGTCAAAGCGGTATATGGTGGTGGATATAAAGTTGGCTGTCAGCTGCGGTATGATACCGTAGCGCACCTTTTGGAACGTGGTGCAGCCGGAGGCGTCCAGGCTTTCCAGTATCCTGGTGTCTATGTCCTCAATGGCGTTGATGAACATTTTGCTCAGCATGCCTATGGAGGCCACCGCTTGGGTGGTCACACCGCAGAAAGGACCGGGTCCGGTCACCCGTATCAGCACCAGCGCCCATACCACGGAGGGGATGGTGCGGATAAGCAGTATGATGCCGCGCACGATGAACGCCATCCACTTCGGCACAACGGTTTCCGCCGCCAAAAAGCTGAAGGGAATCGCGAGTATGGCACCGAGTATGGTACCCAGAAAGGCGATGGCCATGGTTTCCAGTATAAGGAAGGGCACGCCGGTTTTTTCCAGTGTAAAGAGTATGCCGGTGTCGGGCTTCACGATGCCCAGCAGTATGGACTTGGCAACCTCGCTGCCTTTTTCGCTGATGCCGCGAAAGTTGACGCCGCCGGCAGACCAGGTGAATATGGCGGCGATAGTAAGCACGACGAGGGTGTAGAGCCACCAAAGGCGCGGGCGCTTGGCATAGGCTTCCTGTATAGATAATGTTCTATTTTCCATGCGTCCTCCTTAGCTGAGCCGTCTGCGCAGGGCTTGGCCTACGTTTTCGATGAGGAATACAACCACAAACAGCGACAGCAGCACCACGCCGAGGCTCTCGTAATCGCGCCAGCCTATGCGCTCCTGTATCAGTATGCCCAGACCGCCTGCGCCTACATAGCCCAATATGGCGGCGGCACGGATGTTGATCTCAAAGCTGTATATGGATTGGGATAGATAGGTAGGCAGTATCTGCGGCATGCAAGCGCTCCAGAAAGCCTGAAAACGCGTGGCGCCCATGGAGGTCATGGCTTCAAAAGCACCCATGTCTATGGTTTCTATGCTCTCATATAGCATGCGCGCCACAATGCCGAATGTGAATATGGATATGGCAACCGTACCGGCAAATGTGCCCAAACCGTATATCAGAGCGCATACGCTGGCAATGACGATGGTGGGCAATGTGCGCACGATGTTGAGCAGCACGCGCAATATGCTGACGGTCGCTTTGTTGCTGTTGATGTTGGTGCTGGCAAATATGGCTACCGGAAGCGCCACAAGGGAGCCCAGCATGGAGCCGATGATAGACATCTGTACGGTGTCTATCAGTGGGCGCCATACATTGCTTTGATAATCCCAGTTGGGGTTGAATATCTTGCGGAGTATGACCGTGAGCTGGCTGAATCTGTCGACAAACTTGCTCATGTCAAAGCCGGTCACCTGCATGGATATGATGAGCAGAACCAGCACGATAATACCGTAGAGCGGCGCGCGACTGGCGTACTTGATCACGCTGTGCCCGTTGGCAAGCGTGATGGTGCGCGGCGGAAACAGACGGTCAAACAGCGTTAGCCGCTTGCCTGCCTCTGTCTTTGGGGCATGCTTTTGTTTTTCCATATGCCCTCCTATTTTTCGGCTACGGGGATTTCTGCGCCGCCGTATATGCTGTCCAGCACATCCTGCGTCACCTCTTTGGAGGAACCGTCGTACACGATTTCCCCCTTCCGTATGCCGATGACGCGGTCGGCATATTGCAGTGCCAAATCCACGTGGTGTATGTTGATGAGTATGCTGATGTTGAGGCTCTTGTTGATGCGCTTAAAGTCGCTCATCACCTGGTGCGCCGTCACCGGGTCGAGTGCCGCCACGGGCTCGTCGGCAAGTATCACCTTGGGGCTTTGGTTTAATGTGCGCGCCAATGCCACACGCTGCTGCTGTCCGCCGGAAAGCTGGTCGCAGCGCGTGAAGGCCTTTTCCAATATGCCCACCTTATCCAATGCCTCCAGTGCCTGCATTTTCTGCTTTTTGGTGAACAAGCCCAGCAGTACGCTGAAAAAGTTCATATCCGGCACCATGGAGGTCAGCACATTGCGGATTACCGTACTGCGCATTACCAGGTTGAAGCTCTGGAATATCATGCCAATTTTGCGGCGAAAACGGCGCAGCTCTTTGCCCTTGAGGCGCATGACATCGGTGCCGTCCACCGTCAGTTTGCCGGCAGTGGGGTCTATCATGCGGTTGATGGTGCGTATCAGGGTGCTTTTGCCCGCGCCGGACAGGCCGATAATGGCGACAAATTCACCCTGCTCTATGCGCAGGTTAACATCCTTCAGACCCACTGTACCGTTGGGATACACCTTGGAAACATTATTAAATTCGATCATGCGGAAACCCTCCCATATCTGTCTGTTAAAAAGTATAGCGCAAGTGCAGCCGTTTTGCAATAAAAATAGAGAAAATCTATCATATCTTACAAGAGAAGGGCGGCGGATGGGTATGAAAAATCCTCTATGAATCAGTCAGACCTAACAACGTGTGGTGTGTAGAATGCGTTTTTCGTTTGCTTGTGAACAGCTGAAAGCTTTGAATGCCTTTCTGATCAAATTTGTATTGACTTTTGCACCCAAAACTATATAATTTTAGGTGCAAGGAGGTGCTGGAATGGATACAATCATATCTGCCGTTGAAGATATCATGACTAAAAATCAGGGAGAAATTTATTCAATAAACGATTTTTATCATCTCGCTGCCAAAAACACTGTAAAATCTGCGCTGTATAGATTACATCGTGACAACGCCATCATCAGAGTGCTGGAAGGCTTATATACCAAGCCGAAATACAGCGCGGTTCTAAAAGAGTATAGTTATCCGACAGTAAATGCGGTAGCGGAAAAATTAGCGGATAAATTTTCCTGGACGATATGCCCTGCTGGAGATACCGCACTGAATTACGCAGGATTATCCGCACAGGTACCGAATACATATGTATATTTGTCCGACGGTCCCTCCAGGGAATACACCTACAGAAATACAACAATACTTTTTAAACATACGACAAACAGAAACATAAAAAACTATTCCAGGGAATTATCCATACTCATACAGGCGATTATTGCATTAAAGCAAGAAAATATCAGCGATAAGGATATAGAAACACTGGCTGTATTCAGCAGGAACATCGGAGAGGACTTAACAAAAGACACATTAAAATTACCCGTTTGGATCCGTACGGTGCTGCAAAAAATAAAGGAGAAAATAACTTATGAATAGCATATTGAATATTCCTGAAGAAGAACTGCAGCTGGTTATCAATAATACAGCAGACAGATTACATTTGTCGCCGGCAATTATAGAAAAAGATATATGGGTTTGTATAGTATTGGAGTATTTGTTTTCTGTTTTTGCGTATCGTGGACACATCGTGTTTAAAGGGGGAACCAGCCTGTCTAAAGTCTATCATATTATCGAACGGTTTTCGGAAGACATTGATTTGGCATTGGATTGGAAGGTGCTGGGTTATGCGCAGAACCAGCCCTATGAGGACAGAAGCAATACCGCACAGCAAAGGTTTAACGAAGCGCTGAATGAGGATACCAAGGTGTTTTTGAAAGAGAAAATGCTGCCCATCCTGCAAAATGATTTTAAAAGCATATTAAATAACAGAAAATTTGAGTTTTATATGGATTGGACAGACGAACAGACAATTTGCTTTGACTACCCAAAATATCACAGCGATTCTTCTATTCTGCAGGTCATAAGACTGGAAATCGGATGTCTTGCAGAGCCTGTACCGGCGGAGGAAAAAACAATAAAATCCTATGTTTCTGAAGCCTACCCGGAAGTGTTCTCCGAAGAAATAAAGGTCGTGGCAGTCGACAGCCTTAGAACGTTTTACGAAAAGATAACGATTTTGCATAAAGAGGCGAATCGTACAAACGGAAAGTATCCGCAGAGATATTCAAGACATTTTTATGATGTGTATAAAATGCTGCAAACTGACCTTAAATATCGAAGCTTAGAGCGTTTGGATTTATTGTACTCTGTGGTTGCATTTAAGAAAAAGTTTTATGCCAGTCATTTTGCCCGATATGATGAGATAATGCAAGGAAACATAAAACTGGTTCCCGGAAGGGAAGCAATAGAAGCATTTTCAAAAGATTATGAACATATGAAAAATATGCTTTTTGGAGAAAGGATTCCTTTCGAGGAAATCATAAAAGAATTGGCAATATACGAAAAAGAGTTAAATAGAAAACTTGGTAAATAAGTATTATCTGTTTGCTGTTTTAGCATCTGCCTTTTGCCTTCTTCCCGCCCTTCCGCTATACTGAAAAATCATACGGAAGCGAGGGATAATCTATGTCACAGGCCTTGGAGAATGCAAAAAAATTATATATGCGAGGCATACAGGATGGGGAGATACAGGAAGTGCTGCAGCAGTACATGGGGGAAAGCTATACCCAGCACAGCACGGGCGTGCCGGATGAAAAAGAAGGCTTTGCTGCTTTTTTCAAAGATTTTTTCCGGCGCAATCCGCAGCGTGAAATCCGTATCGTGCGCGCCTTTCAGGATGGCGAGTATGTGTTTTTGCATGTGCACCAGAATTTGAACGGCGGCAGCACACAGTGGATTACCGCAGATATATTCCGCGCCGATGCGCAAGGGCGCATGGTGGAGCATTGGGATGTGATTGGTGCCTACCCAAAAAATCCCAAGGAGCAGGATCCCATATTCGGGGACTTTGCGCTCTGCGATATGGAACAGGGGGAGCAAAATAAAAAAATCCTGCGCAGATTCCTTTGCGATTGTATGCAAAGCAAAGACTACACAGGCTTTTCGGACTATGTGGCAGAGGATATGCTGCAGCACAATCAGGATATAGGGCAAGGCGCGCAGGGCTATCTGGACTATATCAAAACCCATGATGTGAGCTATGATTTTGTGTTTCATGTTATGGCGGAGGGCAATTACGCGGCGGCATATTCCAAAGTGCGTATGGACGGTATCGCTTATGCGCTGATGGATGTATTTCGCTTTCAGGACGGGCGCATTGTCGAGCATTGGGACAATAAGGAAGTCATGCCCGAAAAGAGGGATTTGACGAATCTGGGGAAATTTTAATATTGTATTTATGTAAAAGGCTTGTGTGCAGCTATCACAAGCCTTTTACCATGTTCAGATCTCCAGCTTCCAACCGCCGTCACCGTGGTATATCATCTGTTTGCTCATGCCGCCGTCTATGGTGATGTTTTCGCCGTGGATGAAGCCGGCTTTTTCGGTGCAGAGATAGAGCACCATGTTGGCAATGTCCAGGGGATTGCCGACACGCTGTACGGGATGCTGCAGGGCGTCGGCGCCGCTGTACTGCGTATAGGCGGTGTCTATCCAGCCGGGCGATATGGCGTTGACACGGGCTTTTCCGGCAAGGCTCATCGCCAGGGCATGCGTCAGTGCGCCTATGCCGCCCTTGGCAGCGGCGTAGCTTTCTGTCTGCGGTTGGCTCATACGCTCCCTCGTGGAGGAGATGTTGACCACGCTGGCATCCTGTGCAAAGTAGGGCAGGCAAAGCTTGCATAGATAAAAAGGCGCAGCCACGCCCACAGACAGCGCATAGAGCATATCGGCATGGCTGCACTCGTCTATGCCGAGCGCGGGCGGCAGCGCGTTGTTGATGAGTATATCCACATGGCCGTAATCGGCAATCACTTTTGCGACATAGCGCTCCAGTACCTGCGCATCGGCAATATCGCCCTGCATGTAGCAGCCTGCCCGCAGGTCTATGCCGCAAACGACGGCGCCCTGCGCAGCGAATTGCTCGGCAATGCATTTGCCTATACCCTGCGCCGCGCCGGTGATGAGCACCACTTTGTTTAAAAATTCCATATGTGCCTCCTTTGTTTGGGATATTGTATGAGAAGGGAATAAAATAAGATGTGTTATAAGGAAGCAAATCGGATTTTTTTATAGTTATAATAAAAATCTTGATTTGGTGTAAAAAACCGGTTTTATAAATCGTGATTTCGTGTATGATATCTGAATTACGAACCTTGATTTCGTGTTAAAATAGTAGCATAAAAATCACGAATCTGCGATATAAGGTGGAAAACGGAATGAAAAGAAAGATTTATCAGGAATTGCTCACCTGGAAGCAGGAAGCATCCGGAAAGACGGCATTGTTGATTGACGGTGCAAGGCGTGTCGGTAAGAGTTATATTGCTGCACAATTTGCCAAAAATGAATATAAGAGCCATATCATGATAGATTTCAACAGAGCTTCGCAGGATATTATGAATGTATTCAACGAGTATCTGAGTGACTTGGATACGCTGTTTCTGTACTTGTCAAATTATTACAATGTCAGACTCTATGAGAGAGATACCCTGTTTATTTTTGATGAAGTACAGCTTTGCCCTAAAGCCAGAACCGCTATAAAATATCTTGTTGCCGATGGGCGCTATGATTTTTTGGAAACCGGATCCCTCATGCGTATGCAGAAAAACGTGAGAGATATTTTGATTCCCTCGGAAGAGCGGCATATTAAAATGTATCCTTTGGATTTTGAAGAATTTCTATGGGCAATGGGCAATGATACTCTAATGGATTATATCCGAAAGTGTTTTGATAAAACAATGCCTGTGGGGCAGCCTTTGCATCGCAAAGCCATGGATTACTTCCGCCAGTATCTGATTATAGGCGGTATGCCGCAAGCGGTTGCGGAATATGTAATCAGCCGCGATTTTCATAGGGTGGATAGAATCAAAAGGGATATTTTAGCGCTGTACCGTGCGGATATGATAGAGCACGCCAAAGGATATGAGCGGAAAGCAGCGCAAGTGTTTGACGATATTCCCGCACAGCTGCAGAAGCACAACGGAAAATTCAAAATTTCTGCTTTGGATAAAGAGGCGCGGCTCCGGAATTATAAGGACGCTATTTTTTGGCTGTCTGATGCCATGACGGTAAATATGTGCTGTCAGTCAACGGATCCGAATATAGGATTGTGTCCGAATAAGGAACAGTCCAGCTTTAAATGCTATATGGCGGATACGGGTTTGCTGCTCAGCCATGCGTTTGATGAAAACGGTATTGCAAGAGAGGAAATATACAAACGCATCCTGTTTGATAAGCTGGAAGCCAATAAAGGGATGGTCATGGAGAATATCGTTGCGCAGATGCTGACGGCAAGCGGACATAAATTGTTTTTTTACCGCAATTCTTCGCGCACGGATTCCGGCAGCCGTATGGAAATTGATTTTTTACTGGCCAAAAGCAAAATAAACAAGCGACATAATGTCTCAGCGATAGAGGTAAAATCAGGTAAGAATTATACACTGACCTCTTTACGAAAATTTCAAATCAAATATGCAGAACAGCTGCACACGGCTTTTGTGCTGCATGGCAACGACTTGAAAATAGAAGAGGGCATCGTCTACTTACCTGTATATATGACGATGCTTCTATAAACATTGACGGATGTTGCTTTGAATATAATCTCACCCCTCCACCAATCCCATCAGCACCTGCTCCAGCTCGGGGCAGACTTTGCGCAGAAGTATGAGCTTGCCTTGGCTGTTTACAAAGCAGTGCTCGGATTCGCCGGTCAGTACGGTCTTGCCCTCGGCGCTGCGCATGGTATAGTCCACAATGTATACCACGCCGTTGTAGGACTTGACGCGCAGCTCCACCGTCACCCTGTCGGCAAATGTGGTAGCACTCTGGTATTTGCAGCGTATGCCGGTCACGGGGGAGCCTATGCCCAGGCTCTCTATTTTTTTGTAGCTCCAGCCTATGTCGTCCAAAAACGCGATGCGCGCTTCCTCCATCAGGTGTATGTAGTTGGCGTGATGGGTGATGCCCATCTTGTCGGTTTCGTAATAGTGTATGCTGCGTGTGTATTGGTACATATGGCCTCCTGTCGGTATCGTTTCGTTATTTTGTATCGGCGTCAGCGCCGCCGCTGCGCAATGGAAACAGCAGTTTGTGGAGCAGAGAGTGTGCCTGCAAAGTGATGAAGAATTGGTGGCTGGTCTACCGGAGCAGCCTGATACAGAGGAGCACTTTTTATGTTGCCTCTGCTGCATGTGCTTACTTTCAGATTATAATCCGCCGCAATTTGCATCCATTCCTGCAAATGTTCTTTTACCACATCATAATGAAGGTTCAAAAAGCCTTTGCAGGTTTTGCCGCCCATACGGGTGGTCGCGGTACCCTCTTTTTGCATAAGGGATTCGTGGTCTTGCCTGTCGGTTTTGATCATGATTTCTCTGCAGGCTTTTTGTCCTATGGTGACATACTGTATGCCATGTTCGCTCCCATCAGACCTTGTATTTGCTTATAGTATAGTCAAAAAAGTCCGACAGCACAATGTTTTTTGACAGAGCAGGGCGATGGATTGCTTGCAGAATGCATTTTGCAATTATTATATTTTTTAAAATAAATTTTCTTTTGCCTAAGAATGGTTGCGTATGAAACCTTAAACAACAATTTAATTTAAGAAAATTTATTAAAAATTTTTTATAATATTCAATATAAACCAGTAAAGGCACGATTTTTGTGATGTAAAATACATTGTATACTAAATTAAAAACATTTGCAAAATAATTTTATAAAAGTGTTGACAAATACAATGGGCTGGTATATATTTGTGGTAAATGGATTAATTAAACCATAATAATCCAAAAATATTCAGGAGGAAACCCATGAAAAAACTCATCGCTCTATTGCTCAGCATGTTAATGCTCTTTTCCTTGAGCTCTGCATTTGCGGCAAATATCGGCGTGGCTATGCCCACACAGTCTCTCCAACGTTGGAACCAGGACGGCGCAAACATGAAGGCGCAGCTGGAAGCAGCAGGCCACACAGTAGACCTGCAGTATGCAGACAACGACGTAGCAAAACAAGTTTCCCAGTTGGAAAACATGATCGCCAATGCGGTTGACGTACTCGTAGTAGCCTCTATCGACGGCGGCGCGCTCGGCACCGTTCTGGCTGATGCAAAGGCTGCCAATATCCCGGTTATCGCCTATGACAGACTCATCATGCAAACCGATGCAGTAAGCTACTATGCTACATTCGACAACTACATGGTAGGCAGCATCCAGGGCAAATATGTAGAAGAAAAGCTCGGCTTAGCCGGCGGCGCTGGCCCTTTCAATATTGAATTTGTGGGCGGCTCTCCCGACGACAACAACGCGCGTTATTTCTTCCAGGGCGCATTTGACGTGCTCAAGCCCTATATAGACAAGGGTCAGCTCGTGGTTCCGTCCGGCCAAACCGAATTCGAAGCCATCGCTACACCGTCTTGGTCCACAGAAAAAGCACAGCAGAGAATGGATAACCTCATCTCCGCACACTACACAGGCGATACTCACCTGGACGCAGTGGTATGCTCCAACGACTCCACCGCCAACGGCGCAACCAACGCACTGCTCAGCATTTATGAGCCGGGCGAAAAATGGCCTATTATCACCGGTCAGGATTGCGACATCGTATCCGTAAAGAATATGTTGGCAGGCACACAGAGCATGTCCGTATTTAAGGATACCCGTACCCTCGCTGCCAAAGTGGTAGAGATGGTGAATGCCATCGTCGGCGGTAAAGAAGTAGAAGTCAACGATACCAAAACCTATGACAACGGCGTATTGGTTGTTCCCACCTACCTGGTAGCACCGGTATTTGCAGATGTTGACAACCTCAA
Organism: Bacillota bacterium; assembly: GCA_041855045.1. Classification (GTDB taxonomy): domain Bacteria; phylum Bacillota; class Clostridia; order Christensenellales; family Aristaeellaceae; genus JAAZPT01. The sequence goes on from JBHADM010000109.1 coordinate 21,244, forward strand.
CGAACTGCTTATCGAATCCGGCTACTATACCAAAGATCAGCTCGGCATGCAATAATTGCAACAAAACAAAGCCCTAAGCGGAATGGTGGCAGTGCGACGGTACACTTCATTGTACGCTTCCGTGCTTCCCATACAGGCAACCGCAGATAGTTCGCTACTCTGCGGTTGCCTTGTTAAGGGCTGTACAACTACTATTCTCCAAGCCAATACAGGGAGATGCATCATGCTATTACAAATGAAGAATATCACCAAGGTCTTCCCCGGAGTAAAGGCCCTGGATCAGGTTAATATGGAGGTGGATTACCGCTCCATTCACGCCGTATGCGGCGAAAACGGGGCAGGCAAGTCCACATTGATGAACGTGCTCAGCGGCGTGTATCCGCATGGCAGCTACGAGGGCGACATCTACTATGAAGGGGAGCTGTGCAGGTTCCACAATATCAAAGACTCCGAAAAAAAGGGCATTGTTATCATCCATCAGGAGCTGGCTTTGGTGCCGGAGCTTTCCATCGCCGAAAATATGTTTTTGGGCAACGAGTGCGCCAGGTTCAGCGTCATCAACTGGGATGAAACCAACCGCCGCTGTGTGGAGTTTATGCAGCTGGTGGGATTGGACGAAAAGCCGACCACACTCATCAAGGATATCAGCGTGGGCAAGCAGCAGCTGGTTGAAATCGCCAAGGCGCTGACCAAGAACGTAAAGCTGCTGATACTGGACGAGCCCACCTCCTCGCTGAACGACAAAAACGCCAAGGCGCTGCTGGACTTGCTGATTTCCCTGAAAAACGAAAAGGGCATATCCTCCATCATCATATCGCATAAGCTCAACGAGATTATGTACTGCGCCGACAAAACCACCATTATCCGCGACGGCAAATCCATCGAGACGCTGGATCACAAAACCGACAATATGTCGGAGGACAGGATCATCAAGTCCATGGTAGGCAGGGAGCTGACGAACCGTTATCCCGCGCGCCAAGTGGAAATAGGCGAGGAGTGCTTCCGTATCGAAAACTGGAGCGTATACCATCCGCTATACACCCACAGGAAGATGGTGGACAATGTGAACCTCTATGTGCGCCGCGGCGAGATTGTCGGCATTGCCGGGCTCATCGGAGCCGGCCGTACCGAGCTTGCCATGAGCGTATTCGGCAAGGCCTATGGAACCAATATACAGGGGCAGCTCTATCTGCATGGCAAGCCCGTGCAATTTCATAACATCAAGCAGGCCATAGACGGCGGCATGGCATATGTGACCGAGGACAGAAAGGGCAACGGGCTTATCGTGAGCAACAGCATACTGCGCAACATCACCATCGCCAAGCCCGGCCGCGTGTCCAAACACAACGTATTTGACAAGGATCTGGAAGCCAAATATGCCAAAGAAAATATCAGGGACTTCCGTGTCAAAGCCAACGACGAAAACGTGCGTGTTGAAAACCTCTCCGGCGGCAACCAGCAAAAAGTGCTCTGCGCCAAGTGGATTTTCACACAGCCGGACATATTGATTATGGACGAGCCCACCCGCGGCGTGGACGTTGGCGCAAAATACGAGATTTACGAAATCATGAATCAACTGGTGGCGCAAGGTAAGTCCATTATAATGATTTCCTCCGAGCTTCCCGAAGTGCTGGGCGTGTCCGACCGCATCTATGTGATGAACGAGGGCAGGATACTGGCAGAGCTTCCCGCCAAGGAAGCCACGCAGGAAAAAATTATGGGCACCATCATCAGCCATAGCGCAAAAGGAGCATAATATGGAATCCTTAAAAGTCAAATCCAAGTTTAATCTCAAACAGTATTTTATGGCGATTGCCTTGCTCGCCATCATCATCGTATTTACCATATTGACCGACGGTAAAATACTTAAGCCCATGAACGTATCCAACATTATTTTCCAAAACTCCTATGTTGTGATACTGGGCGTGGGCATGCTGCTATGTATTCTGACAGGCGGCAACATTGACCTTTCGGTCGGCTCCATCGTGGCATTGGTGGGCGCCTGCGCCGGCGAGATGCTGGTAACCAACAACTGGAACCCCTATGTCGCCATGCTGGTATGTCTGCTCATCGGTACGGCATGCGGCGCATGGCAGGCATTCTGGATAGCCTATGTCAAGATACCGCCGTTTATCGTTACGCTCAGCGGCATGCTTGTGTTCCGCGGTCTGACCCTGCTGATACTCAACGGCTTGACCCTGGCGCCCTTCCCGGCAGATTTTCTGAAGTTTTCCACCGGCTATATCCCGAGCTTCGGCTCCGGCAAAATAGCGCTGTTCGGTACACAGTACGACAGCATGAGCGTGCTGGTGGGTGCGGTTGCCATCGTTGCTTACATTGCCAACGCCTTTATCAGCCGCAGCAATAAAATCAAAAAGGGCTATCAGGTGGAATCCCTGATGAACGTTGTCATAAAGGCTGTGATATTATCTGCCGCTGTGGCTTGGTTCTTCCTGACAGTGGGACAGTTCAGAGGCATTCCGACAGTGCTCATCGTACTTGGCATCGTCGTCATCGCCTACGGTTTCTTTACCAACAGCGTGGTGCAGGGCAGATACCTTTACTCCATGGGCGGCAATATGAAGGCAGCCAAGCTGTCCGGTATCAAAACCGAGCGCATGATGTTCTTCGCCTATACCAACATGGGATTTTTGGCAGGTTTGGCAGGCCTTGTGTTTGCAGCCAGACTCAACAGTGCTTCCCCGCAGTCCGGCTTGAGCTTTGAGCTGGATGCCATCGGTGCCTGCTTCATCGGCGGTGCCTCTGCCTACGGCGGCGTGGGTACGGTGGGCGGTACGGTGATAGGCGCACTGATATTCGGCGTGCTCAACAACGGCATGTCCATCATGGGCATCAACAGCAATGTGCAGCAGATTGTAAAAGGCCTGGTATTGCTGGGCGCCGTTGCATTCGATGTCATGGGCAAGATGAACCTGTCACAGTATTTTTCATTCTTAAGAAAGAAAGGCGCACATTAGGAGGAGCCTATGAAGTCTGTAAGCAATGCGGATATACGTTTAAAAAACAATCATAATGTATATGAAGTGATATACCGCGCCAAAAACGGTATCACTGTGCGCGAAATCACAGAGAGATTATCACTCAGCTTGCCTACAGTCAACGCCTGTGTGGCGCATCTGATTGCGGAGGAGCTGATTGAATACGGCAGCCTGGAGCAGTCTACCGGCGGTAGAAAGCCCCGTACGCTGAAAATTGTGAGCAGGGCAAAGCTTGCCATCGGGCTGGTGATATCCAGCGGCGGCCTGCGCATACTGCTTTCCGACTTGCATGGCGAACCCCTGGGCTTTCAGAAGATACGCATACCCTTTGCCGATACCCCGGAATACTACCGTGAAGCCTCCGACAGGCTGGAGGCCTTCATCGCGGCGCATAATGTGGAGGAATCCCGCCTGCTGGGCGTATCTGTCAGCATCGCCGGCATTGTGACCAGCGATAATATGCTGGAAACCGTTCCGACGCTGAAGCTGAAGAATAAAAATGCAAAGGATATTGCGGCCTATTTCAAACGGGAAATGCGCTTTGTAAACGATGCCAATGCCAGCGGCTTTGCCGAGTGGTGGTACAACAAAAAACATCAGAATTTCTGCTGCCTGTTTGTGGAACACGGCGTGGGCGGCTCCATTATGATAGGGAGGAACACCTATTTTGGAGACAATATGCGAAGTGCGGAGTTTGGACATATGGTGATTGAAAGCGACGGCCCCACCTGTTCCTGCGGCAAAAAAGGCTGCCTGGAGGCGGCATGCTCCATAGACAGGCTCAGCACGGATTTTAACCTCAGCCTGGACGAGTTCTTCTCCGTTGTGGAGCAGAACAGAACCTATCGTAAGACGCTGAATCTGTATCTGCGCAGCCTTGCGCGCGGCATTGCCAATCTGCGCTTTTTATTCGATTGTCACATCTGCATCAGCGGCATGGTTGTGCCTTATCTGCTGCAGCATGAAAAGAAGCTGAGAAACTATTTGATGGAAGAGCTTCCCTTCGACCGCGATACCGCATTTTTACAGTTCAGCACCCTGCGTGACAAGAGTGCCGCCCAAGGTGCGGCGTTGCTCTGGATCAGCGACTATATCAAAACCATACAATAAAATTTGGGAGAGTATTATGAAATCATATCAGGATATTAAGCACGTCCCCTTTGAGGGAAAAGACAGCACCAACCCCTTTGCCTTTAAATACTACAATCCGGAAGAGCTGGTAGAGGGCAAGCCCATGCGCGAGCATCTGAAGTTCTCACTGAGCTATTGGCATACCATAGACGCCGAGGGCGCCGATATGTTCGGCAGCCCCACTATGGACAAGAAGTTCGGTAAAAAGGACGCCATGGATATGTACAAAGCCAAGGCCGACTTTGCCTTTGAGCTGATGGATAAGCTCGGTGTGGAATACTATTGCTTCCACGATGCCGACGTTGCTCCCGAAGGCGCCACCCTCGAAGAATCCCTGAAAAACTATAAGGAAATGGTAGATTATCTGCACGCGCTGCAGAACAAACACGGTAAAAAACTGCTTTGGGCTACCTCCAACCTGTTCAGCCATAAGCGTTTCATGCTCGGTGCAGCCACCAGCTCCAATGCCGATGTATTCGCCGTTGCTGCTGCCAAGGTAAAGTCCTGTATCGATGCCTGCATACAGCTGGGCGGCAAGGGCTATGTATTCTGGGGCGGCCGTGAAGGCTATGAAACCCTGCTTAACACCGATATGGGTCTGGAGCTGGACAACCTCGCCAGGTTCCTCACCATGGCGCGCGACTATGGCAGAAAACAAGGCTTCAAGGGCGATTTCTATCTGGAACCAAAGCCGAAGGAACCCACCAAGCATCAGTATGATTTTGACGCCGGCAACTGCATCGCTTTCTTGCGCAAGTACAACCTGATGGACGATTTCAAGCTCAACATCGAGGCCAACCACGCCACATTGGCAGGCCATACTTTCGAACATGAGCTGCGCCTGGCAGCCGTAAACGGCGTATTCGGCTCTGTGGATGCCAACCAGGGCGACATGCTCCTGGGCTGGGATACCGACCAGTTCCCGACAGACGTATACACCTGCACCTATGCCATGCTGGAGATTCTCCGCGCCGGCGGTTTTACCAACGGCGGTTTGAACTTCGACTCCAAGACACGTCGTGCCTCCAACACCTATGAGGACATACTGCTGGCCTACATCGCCGGCATGGATGCCTTTGCATTGGGTCTGCGCAAGGCAGCCGAAATCCGCAAAGACGGCAGAATAGACGAATTTGTGAAGAACAAGTATAAGAGCTATCAGGAAGGCATAGGCAAGAAGATTGTCGACGGCACCACCACATTGGAGGAGCTGGCAGCCTACGCCGTATCCATTCCGGAGCCGACGCTCGAAAGTGGCAGACAGGAATACCTGGAAGCCGTCGTGAACAACATACTGTTCAAATAATCCCCTATAAGCCTATTCGAAAAGCCGAAGCCCTTTCGGCTTTTCTTAAAATGATGGAGCAGGGCAGCAGTTTGCAAGCTCCCATCCCAAGCCTCGTGCCTCCTTTGTAAAAGGAGGTGGCACGGCGTCAGCCGTAACGGAGGGATTGTTGGGTAGTATGACGATAGAATCGCAAGCACACGTAAGTCAACATTACTATTCAGAAACCTTGTATATCCTACAATCGGATTTTCCAACCACCAAGCCCTTACGCAACACCCCTGCCAAAGTATCTTTTGATCCACCTTATAAAACATACAACAAACCAATATACCATCCCCATGCATTCAAGAAAGGAAGTCCATATGAAGTATTACCTCGGCGTAGATTTGGGTACCAGCGGTACCAAAACGGTGCTCTACGATGCCAACGGCATCGCCCAAGCCCAACATAGCATAGAATATCCCATGTATCAGCCGCAGAATGGCTGGGCAGAGCAGGATCCGCAGGATTGGGCGAACGCTGCATTCGACACCATACAGGCCGTGTTGCAGAAATCCGGCGTCAATCCTAAGGATATCCGCAGCCTTGGCATCAGCGGTCAAATGCACGGGCTGGTTATGCTTGATAAAAACAATCAGGTTCTGCGCCGCAGCATCATCTGGTGCGACGGCCGTACCGGTAAGCAATGTAGGGAAATCACCGAGCGTGTCGGGCAAAAACGCCTGGTGGAGCTGAGCGCCAACCCTGCTCTGACCGGTTTTACCGCTTCCAAAATCCTCTGGGTGCGCCAGCATGAGCCGCAGCTCTATGCGCAATGCCGTGTGATACTCTTGCCCAAGGATTATGTGCGCTTCTGTCTCACAGGTGTGTACGGACAGGACTATTCGGATGCCTCCGGAACCAACCTGCTGGATGTAGGGCAGCGTAAGTGGTCCAAGGAGATTCTGCAGGCTTTGGACATCGACGAAGCCTTGCTGCCGCGGCTCTATGAAAGCGCCGAGGTGGTAGGGCATATCAGCAGGGAAGCCGCCGCGCGCTGCGGACTTTCCGCCGACACACTCGTGGTGGCAGGCGCAGGCGACAATGCCGCAGCCGCTATCGGCACCGGCATCACCAAGGCAGGCAAGGCCTTTATCACCTTGGGCACCAGCGGCGTGATATTTGCCCACAGCGATAAAGTTACCATAGACGAAGCCTGCCGTGTGCATACATTCTGCAGCGCCATACCCGATGCCTGGGCGGTGATGAGCTGTACACTTGCAGCCGGACTCAGCTATCGATGGCTGCGCGATACCGTATTTGCCAAAGAGATAGACGAGGCCGCGCAGCAGGGCATAGACCCCTATGTGCTGATGAATCAACTGGCAGAAGGCTCTCCCATAGGCGCAAATAAGCTCATTTATCTGCCTTATCTCATGGGCGAGCGCAGCCCTTTGCTCGATGAAAAGGCGCGCGGTGCGTTTATCGGCCTGTCCGCTATGCACCAAAAGGGCGACCTGGCAAGGGCGGTGCTGGAAGGCGTCAGCTATTCGCAGAAGGCCTGCTATGATGTGATACGCGGCATGGGCATAGAGATTGACGCCCTGCTCAGCTGCGGCGGTGGTGCCAGAAGCCCGCTCTGGAGACAGATGATCGCCGACCTGCTCCACTGTGATGTACAGACCGCCAAGGCCAGTAACGA
>JBHADM010000110.1:0-8587 GCA_041855045.1 Bacillota bacterium
ATAGAACAATAAGTAATACAAGTATCAAAGCATCCCTGCAAGTGAATCTGGCACTTTGCTTGCAATGTGGCTGCGGGCTGCTGATGGAATAGCCTGTAAGCCTTGAAGATAATGAGTATTATTCTAATTTAAGATTGGGTTCAGCATAAAAAGAGAATGGATATTTCCATTCTCTTTTTACATCTTCTTAAATCATGCAATACAAATTATTCTAAGGCTTTTATCCGCGATTTATTCCAGTCCTGGGCTGATTTCATAGGTTTCCTTGTCGAAATCCACACGCACCAGCGTACCGTCTGCAAATTCTGTCTCCTGTATGCGCTTGTCTGCGCTGACAAAGCGATGCGCGGTCATTTCCACATGTGCCAGGCGTTTTTGCAGCTTACTGAGCACATTCAGCTTTGCAAAGTTATCCTGTAATGCCTCGCCTTCTGCAGCATCATCCACATAGCCCATACCGGCGTTCAGCAGCGCGTGCAGGAAGCCCAAATCGCCCTCCGGTGTACCCCAAGCGCCTTTTCCAAGCATCCATGGTATCATGAAGCAATCGTGATAGACCAGGTTCAGCAGCGGAACAGGAGTACCAATGGTGGAATACGGCGCCCAGTGGCAGAATACCAGCGCAGGCATTGCCCAATCCACGCCTTCCTCACTGCTGGGCAGTATGCCGAGTTTCAGCATGTAGCGGAAGCATTTCAGTCGCTCGTCCAGGCTTTGCCGTCTGGTGATGCGGTGGTGTGGGTGTATACATTCGTCCGGCTCGTTGCAGGTAAATACATCCAGATATACGCAATCCATGTCAATGCCGTGTTCCAATATTTCAGTATAGTTGCGCTTGATGTAGTCCAGCGCGAGCTTTGTGCATAGGTAGGTTTGTGCGCCACCCGCCCAACGGGCCATTTCGTGTATTTTTCCACTGGCTAACAGATTGGCCTGCTCCGCATCATAGGTGGGCGCATCAAAATAGTAGTCGCGGTATTGGTCGTGCAGGCCGAATAGGTGTCCATGTGTATGGCAGGCGTCTTTCAACGCTTTCAAGCCCTCCCAGCCGCCGGCCTCCTTACAGGCAGGCAGGTAGTCAGGGTGCTTGTTGTCATAGCCGGGCTGTCCCCAGCCATCCAGGTGCAGGTATATCTTCGGTGCGCCAAGCGCAGTCAACTTCTCCACAAAGGTCTTGTTTTCTGCAAATGTTACCATTTTGTCGTTGTTTTCCGGGTGTTCCTTGTCATAGTAATAGGATTCCGGAACCAAGTGTATTTTGGTTGGTCTGTGCAGTACGGAGCAGCCGATCAATTCATCTAAATTCTTCGAAAATGCACGTTTCTGCTCTAATGTAATCAGCAAACCCTCTTCCCGTGCAATTTCACGGTATATCTTGCAGAGATCCACATAGTCGCTGCCTTTTCCCAGGAAATGATACTCTATATTGCGATCGCCTTTCATCTCACCTAAGGAAGGGAGCAAATCCATTTTCAGACGTGTGGGTCCGCCGGCAGGGTGAATGGGATTGAGGCAGGCATCCCAAGCTTCTTTGATATGCGCCAGATAGGAGCCCTTTGCGTTCACCTGTCCAAACCAGGGCATGTATGCGGCAGAGCTGCACATCTGTCCGTTAAAGGGCAGTTGTTTGCATTCTGCTGCATCGTCATTATAGAGAAGCAAACCTTGCATGTGTGTCAGTACAGAGTACGCGCCTGCATCGTCGTTGACAAAGGGAGCCGGCCATTGTACGGAAACCACATCTTCCAAATGCACGCTGATAAACTGTGCTTTCACGACACCTGTTGTTCTATCAACAGCAACGATGACCTCAAATTCACTGCCGTCTGCATAGCCACTGAATGCGGCTGTATAGCCATCGCATACACCCGTTTTATAGGGACGTACTTCCTTTTTTTTGGCGTCCTCAAAGTACAATATGTCGTTTTTTCGCTTAATTTGTCCTTTATAGGATGTATCCTGCTTCCAGGTGATACCGGGGAAAGCAATTTCAAAAAAACCATTTTGATCCAATGTGATGTTTGCTAACATAGATACCTCAGCTTTCTGTATTGTGCGTGCGATAGTCCAAATGCACAGGTACTTTTAGTTTGTATATTTTAGCCAATTCAGCTTTGTTCAGGCTTCTTCCCAGGGACTGCTCCGATTTTTTGATGTGCAAATCGAACCACATATCACTCAGCGACAGTTCACCTTCTCGTATATCGGCAATCACAAAAGGCTTGTTTATCATTTTGTCTGCGCGGGCAAGCTCACCTGCGGCAATACAGGCTGTTATCAAGTGTACCTTTGCTCTGCCCAAGGCTTTGATGTGCGAAGGTAATGCGTCATACAGTGCGATGGTCTTGCTGTATTCCTCTGCGCAGTTGTGTATACGCAGTGCCTCCAATGCAACAAATCTATCCTTTTGCAACTCTAAAGCCTTTGTTATATGTGTCATCGCCTTTTTGAGATTCTGCTCCTTCTCTTCCAGCAATGCCAGGCAAGCATATGCCCATGCGGAAGGGCGGAGTGCAATGGATTTTTCAAAGCACTTCATAGCTTCTTCTTTGCGCTGTAAGGTGGCAAACAATACGGCCTGTTGATATAGACTGTACCAGTTTTTCCCTTTTTTCTTTGTGATAGATTGGCTCAGCAGCTGCAGCCAGTCCTCGCCTGCCTGATAGCTTTGCGGTGCTTCTGCAGGATCTTTTTCAGAAAGTGCGCCTTCGTCCAACAATGCCTTCCATTCTTTTGCCATGCCCAGCTGATGGGATGGGAATTGTAATCCGCAGCAGTCGAATGCCGAAGATACTCTGCTTTCCAGATAAGCGTAACCATCTGCATATTTGAGCATGCTCCAGCCCTCTGCTTGGTTAAGCTCTGCAATGTATTTACTCTCTATTGCCTCGAGTTCAGCTAAGGAGAGTTTCTTGTCCAGCTTGTCGGTCACTTCCTGGACGGCTGCATCCCAATTGTTGTCGTGTATTTTCTTCTTGTTTGCTTGCAATGCACCATAGGCTTCCAACCAACTGATGCTCTGGCGTTTTGCCATAGGCAGATGCTCCAGCTGCGTTTTGGCAAGTCCGGCCTGTATTTCAATATAGGCGCTGCCTTTTTTAGAAAGATAGGTCTGCCAGTTGCGGCCGCCTTGTGCCTGTCCCCAAACAAACAGCTTTCTTCCCTGGAGCACGTTGGTGGAGCATTGTACCAATCCGTAGCCATCTTTGTTTAAAGCTGCAATGTATTTTCTGTGCTCTTTTGGAATGTCAAAGAAAAAGTCCATGGAGTTTTGTATGTTGGTTGCATAGCTGTGGTCTTTGTTTTGATAATGCGGTACATCGACCTTGCTCAGCTTGTCAGCATGGAAATGGAATGCTTTTTTAGCCGGAACGATAACACGCACATCTTTTCCTTCATCCACAGCTATGTTGCTCCACCAATATACGACGGTATCCACATCCAGCGGATTATCTATGCGCACACGTACATACAGCTGTTTGGATCCGGCGGGTAAAAAAGCTTCCACACGGTATAGCAGCTTGCGTACACGCTCGTATTGATACATGGAAAGCACCGGAGTACCATCGGATAGTTTTTTCGTGCGCACAAACATCTTATCCAGGGTAAAGGGAGTATGTCCTATAATCCCTACGTTCCACTCTACACCGCCGGATATCCAGGCATTGCGCAGCGCCAGGTTGCACGGTTGAAAAACAGGATTCACATGCAACAGTTCTTTCTGCGCATCCTTGTCATACAGACTCCAAAGACGTCCGCCCTCGTTAGGCAGAAAGCGCGCTTTCAAGTGCTCGTTTTCAAGCACATAACTTTCAAATTTTCGATTTGTTTTGATACGGTTATAACCGTTTTGTATGGTATAGGGGTGGATGCTCGCTACTCTTGCAAAGCCCATGTACTTGCTTTCTTCTTTGCTGACTGTCTGTTTATCTATGGCAGCGGTAGCATGCTGGTCTTCCTTACTGATTAAATTGGGGATGGGATTGTTGCGTCCCATGGATGCGGCTAATATAGGAAAGTGGTCTTTTCTTAATTCTGTCATGTCGGTTTTACATCGCCTTTCTGTGCCTGCCTATAATTAACTGTTTATTTCAAAGCTATGTTGTTAGTCAATGGAAATAGTATTAATGAAGCAAGATAAAGATTCTTACGGGCAAGCCTGTATAGAGAGATTGGATTATTATGGTTGTTGTTGGAGAAGGTATTAATCGGTATAGCGGGGGTTTTTGTATGTAGTATTTTACCTTTTATTTGGAGGGCTGCCGAATAATGGCAGCCCTCTGTATAATATTTGAGTAGTAAGGTAAGATTACCAGCCTTTTTCGGTAGCCATGTTGTTGATTACCTGTGCTGCATCGGTAAAGCCTTCTTTCATTGCTTTTTCTACCATTGCTTCGAACATGGTTTCAACAGGTTCTGTACCGGTAATAATTGCCCAGTATTCAGCATTGATTTTGAAGTTGTTTGCTTCGGTTACTGCATAATCGTCTACCAGGATAGGATCGATAGCCGGCTTTACAGCGCCGGGGTTGCGTATGCTGCGTGCCCAGGCATTGAGTTCCTTGGTTTCATCGTTATAGCTGTCAAAATATTCAACTTTTGGATCGGCAGCCATTTCAAATCCCCAGGAATTGTAGTGGGATAGTGCGATAGAAGGATATTTAACCTTCAACTCCGGTGGGTTGCCGTTTGCATCGCGTATTTTTTTAATACTGCCGTCTGCTTCTATCGTATAGTCAGCATCTTTGAAACCCATGCGGAGCATACGGCCTTCGTCGGTTAGCAGATATTCGAAGAATGCGAGGTATCTGTCCAGCTGTTCATCTGTGGTAGAGGCGCTGATCTGTGTTGCGCACATGCAGCTTACATAGCCTTCCATATGCATTTCTGTTTCGGCATTCAGCTTTAATGCGGGGATGAGTGTCAATACGTCGAATGGATTTACACCTTCGTTGCCGGCACCATAGTATTTTACCAAAACATTCCAAATCCATTCAGCATCGGCATTGCGTACAACCATACCAAATTGGTTGGAGGAAAATTTTTGCAGGCTTTCCTGCCATTTTGTGGAGCCGAATTCAGGGTCGATAAGACCTTCCTGATACATTTTGCGCAGCCACTCAAGAATTTCAATGTTGTCTTTCATCAATGCGCCGTGCATCCATGTGCCGTCTTCCTGTTTTACCCAGTAACGGTTGCTGTGACCGGTGGAGGCAAAGAAGAAACGCAGGTTGCCCAGACCGTCGCCGGTTAAGCCATAGGTGTCTTTTACGCCGTTGCCGTCAGGATCTTCATTGGTGAATGCCTTGGCTACTTCATAGAGCTCTTCCCATGTAGTAGGGATTTCTTTGCCTACTTTTGCCAGCCAGTCTTTACGGATAAAGATACCTTTACGCTCTGCAAGGTAAATGCTTGGGTCTGCAGAGTCCGGCTTTGGCAGCATGTAGTAGCCGCCATACAGGTTCTTCATAGCCTGGCTTACTGCGTCGTTTTCCAGTAAAGCTTTGGTCAGAGGATATTTTTCGAGCATTTCTTCGGGGATGGAGCGGAAGAAACCTTGGTTAATAAACTCGCCGATAGCCGGAATATTGTAAAGAAGGTCGGTGTAGTTGATATTACCGAGTTTTTGATCCATTGCGTCCAGGCGCATTTTTTCAACATCGCCTTCATAAGCGGTGTCTTCAAAACGCAAACCGAAGGTGTCTTCAATAAACTTTGCCATCGGGTCTGTTGCGGGGTCAAATGTAAATGTGTCGTCAGAGCTTGCTCTTAATGTGATAATCTCGCCATCATATGCAAATGCAGATGTTAAGCTTAACATTAGGCAGAGCGTCAGTACCAGGGAAACTAATTTTTTCATTGGGTGGCCTCCTTAAAAATATATATTTTCCATCATTAGCCTTTTACGGCACCGATGGTCACGCCCTTTTCAAAATACTTCTGTATAAACGGATAAATTGTTAAAAGCGGTACGATGGTAATCGTTACGCATGCCATTTTAATGGCTTCTTCATTTAGTGCAATGATTTGACCGGATGCATTGCGCAGACCTTCAAAATTTTGCATTTCAGCGGGCTTGTTTGCCTTGTAAATAAAGTTTCGAATTACCAACTGCAAAGGATACAGGTTGGCGTCGCGCAGGAAAAGGTTTGCGTTAAACCATGCGTTCCACTGGGCAACGGCTACAAACAATGCGATGGTTGCAATTGTTGGGATGGATAGTGGATAAATGATACGGAACAGTATCGTGATATCGTTTGCACCGTCTATGCGGGCGCTCTCCTCCAATGCGGCAGGCAATTGCCTGAAGAAGGAACGGATGACGATAAAGTTAAACACGTTTACCGCGCCGGGAAGTATCAATGCCCACAGGCTATTGTTCAGTCCCAGAGTGTCCTTGATAATGAAGTATCTTGGAATCATGCCGCCCGAGAAGAACATGGTTATTAAAAGATAAATAATGAAAAACTTATATCCGCGAATATTATCCTTGGATAGCGAATAGGCTAAGGTTGAGGTAACAAATACGCTGATAAATGTCGTCATGACCGTGATATAAGTAGTCACTACAAAAGAACGCGGAAGCAAGGGTGTTGCAAATACATACTCATATGCCTGCAAAGTGGGCTTTTCTGGAAATAGAATGAAGGGTTTTGTCATAAACTCGCCCAGGCTCGTAAAGGAAATAACCACTACGTTCCAGAACGGAATGATCATCACCAGGGCACAGATTATAAAGAATATAATATTTGCACTGTCAAATATGTGGTCGCCAACCGAGCGTTTGATTTTGTTTTGTTTTTCTTTGAACATATTATTATCGCCCTCCTATCCTAGAAAAATCCTTCACCTGTGATGCGCTTGATTACATAGTTTGCGGTAAACAGCAGCACACAGTTGACAGCCTGCTGGAAGAGTCCGATTGCAGAGGACAAGCCAAATTGGCCTTTGCTGATACCAATATCAAACACATAGGTATCAATTACCGTCGATACATGCTCCGTAGCCACCGTTCTTAAGTTCATGATCTGGTCAAAGTTAGAGCCTAATATGGAACCTACATTCAGTATCAGCAGTGTCGTCACGGCGAATAAAATAGACGGAAGTGTAATGTGTACAATCTTCTGGAATCGGTTTGCGCCGTCCAGGTGTGCCGCTTCGTACATTTCCTGATCGATGCCGGCAATGGCAGCCATGTAGATAATGGTACCCCAACCGGCCTCTTTCCAGATATTGCTGATGTACAGCAAGGGGCGGAATTTATTGGGATCGCTGATCAGGTTGAAGGCTTCTCCACCCATGGAAATGATAATCTTGTTGATGATTCCGCTCGTTACTGAAAACATCGAGTATAGCAGGGAATACATGATAACCCAGCTGATAAAGTGGGGTAGATACAGTACGGATTGTATGCTGCGGCGGAATTTATTGCTGCCTAATTCGTTGAGCAAAAGCGCCAGAATAATCGGAACGGGGAAGCCTGTCAGCAGCTGCATGATGCCGATTTCCAAGGTGTTGCGTATGACCTCTGAAGAGATGCTCCGTCCGAAGAAGCGGGCAAAGTTCTGTATGCCTACCCACGGGCTTCCTAATATGCCCAGATTCGCTTTGAAATCTTTAAAGGCCAGTATGATGCCGTACATTGGCAGATAGCTGAACAGAAAAACGGCTAATATACCGGGAAACATCAACAGATATTTATATCTGTCGCGATATAAGTCCATACGAAAGCGATGGCTTTCCACTTTTAGACTTGGGCTTAATAGATAGTAGGAAATGCCCGATATAATCAACAGCGCGCCGAATATGCTCAAAAAGAAAAACAGCGTTGCATCCTGTATAGCCGAAAAGTTTTTTCCGACCATACCGTTGCGATAAATCGTACCGCCTAATCCGAAAATTAATGTGATTAAGCCCAGACTAATCAATAACTTTATGATGCGCAAAACCGATGATTTTTTTTCGCTGTTCGCTGTGATTGCAAGTGTATTTTTGTCCATATGTCGCCTCCGTGAAAAGCAATTAGTAAAATGTATCAAAAATATGGAGCGTATTCTTTCAACAATAGAGTAAGGGTATTATCCGTAGTACAAGATTATTTTTGCACGGATCACCCGCAACTTTGTGTATATTTATTGGTATCATTATAGTATCAAACAAATATGATGTCAATAATTATAAAAAACAACATAAATCAACCTTTTTAGATATTTTTTAATCTTTGGCTTTATAAAGTAATAAGGAAAATTCAGCAAATTAAGCAAAAAAGCGTCGATGCTTAAATTTGGTTTTTAGTATGGAATCACACATTCCTTACTAAAATTTGGAAAATATTTCTATATGATAGGAATATTTTCCATAAATAAACGTATAATCATTCAAAAAATGTGGATTTATGAAAGCGTTTTGTGAAAGTATCATTAATATGGAGAAACGCTTTATACATTATAAAACAGAAAGTTTTTTGAGTTTTGGCGTGAACCGTAATCTTATTAGTAATTATTCCCTTTCAATTTTTCTGTGGCATATTCAAATTGTTTATTAGATATGGAGGGCTTTGATATGGTAGACAAGGGTGCTTTGATTA
>JBHADM010000111.1:0-12174 GCA_041855045.1 Bacillota bacterium
CTTGGTTATTGTTTAAATAAGCATTTGAGTCATTAAAAAGACGCCTGAAGTTAGACGGGTGCTCGTAAGAAAGTGATGCACCAAAAATTACACCTACGGCATCTGTCAGACGGGATTGGCTAACGAAAAAATGAGCGATACTTGGTTTTTGATCAAGTATCGCTTATTTTTTGCCATTGCGTAGAAGCAATAGATTTATTCACACTTTTTTGCTATAATCATATCGTATCTATCCTTTCCATTCCTTTCCGAGATTTTTTAAAAAATCTTAAAAAACTTTTGAAGCATTGGAACAATTTGACCTTTCCCATGCCATATATAGTAGAGGAGCAAAAATAAATGATTGGAGGTGGCGCTATGGCACAACCGAAAGACCCCAAAAGCTTTCTTGTGGTGCTGCCCGGTGAAATCATCGAGATACCGCAGGATAGCGATAAATCGTGGCTGACCTTGTTTTACAGTCTGCCAAAGGAGCTTGCCGAGAAGTGGAAACCGGCTTTTAATCTGCCACGCTGCCCTTATGAGGTTTTGCGGACGGACAAGTATGACAGCATCATTTGTGACGATATGTTCAAGCTGCTTGTGTGGGATTGCTATTCGTGGAGTGCATGGCAGTTCTTCCAAGTGAAAGACCGCAAGGGAAACTACCGTGATATTCCCGGCGATATGAAGCAGTATGCGGGCTACTTCCCCTTGTGGCGGCTCTCATACAGCATCATTCCCTATATCCGAATGAAGTTTGAGCAACACGGGCTTGGCTTTCAAAACCTATACAATATCCCGCAGGGCGTTGAAGTGCCGTGGATAACCTATCAGCAGTTCAGCAATCTGATCGGTAATGTCACCGTTATGGTGATAGCGGAAGAAAACTGGCAGCCGATGATTGACGCTATCTGGGAGAACAGGACGATTGAGGACTACGAAACCACAAGCAGCACCGTCAAGACCGACTTTATGCGGAAGTGGCATCACAACCGTTCCGGCAAGCCTATCTCTCTGGACGAAATGATGGAGAGCGAGGACGGAGATATTTTTGAGGTAGCCGACCCACGGAGCGAGTTTGAACAAAAGGTGATTTCCGAAATGCAGATCACCGCCTTTGCCGAGCAGAGCATTAGCGAGAAAGACCGGGAGATATTGAAGCTGCGCATGGAGGGCTACACCGAACAGGAGATCGCAGACAAGGTTGGATACAAGACCGCCAGCGCAGTCCATAAGCGAGTCGCCAAGATCGCAAACGCCTATGAGGATTATGTGACAGCAGAGTATCAGAAGTATTTGGACAAGTAAACAGACGCAGAAGCGGCAGCAGTTACCGAAATGGTGACTGCTGCCGTTTCTGCGGGAAAGGAGATTTTATGAGCAAAGAACCGTTTGAAGCCATGCCCGATGTGATGGACGCAAAACAGCTTGCCGAAGCGTTGCAGATTTCAAAAGCGGGTGCATACAACCTTTTGAGCAGCCTGGACTTCCCGACCTTGCGGATCGGCGGGCGCAAATTGGTGATGAAAAATGAGCTGGTGGAGTGGTTGAAAAGCCGCACAAACAGAACACCATGAAAATGCAGTCAAGAGCTGGAAAAGTGGCAAATCAGTCGATAAGGCAAGGCGAAATATACTCCGCATCGTTTGGGGCGTTTCCATCAAAAAATCGCAGCACTTTTCCAATTCAAGAGCTGAGAAAAAATCGTGAAGATCAGGAGGTTTTATGAGAACAGGGCTTACCAAAAAGCAAAAGACAACCGTGATTTATTTTGACGAGCATAGCCGCATCATTGAGGTGCAGACCCACAACACCGATTTCAAAAAGCGGCTGACAGCATTTGCGGCAATGTACCCGCAATGCTGCCGTCAGACCGACGATGATGAGCAAGGAGGGCTGACCTTTGATATTGAAAAAGGACGGTTGAGCTTTCGGCTGACCGCGCCGTATAGTGAGGAACGGCGGAAGGCGGCAAGTAAACAGGCAAAGCAAAACGGCGTTCATAAAAAGGTCGCTGATTTACCATGAAGAAGGCGTTGATGTAAGTCGCTTTATATGCTATGCTTATCAGTGAGAAGTCGTTGGCAAACCGTGAGTTGTGGAGGTGAAAACAAATGAAGTATTTAGTTCTATTAGCAGGCTGTGGCCTCGGTGATGGTTCATGTATAGAAGAAGTAATTCTGACGTATGTAGCGCTTGATAAATATGGGTGTGATTACACGCCTGTCGCAGAAGATGTTTCCATTCAGTCTGTTAACCACTTGACAGAAGAGATGGCAGAAAAGCGGAATATCCTTATAGAAGCAGCCCGCATCGGTAGGGGACGCATTAAAGATATTCATGAGGTTGATTTTGCAGAATACGATGCATTGATCATACCCGGTGGAATTGGTTTATTGAACAATTATAGAGACTCCAATGTGATAAAAACGTGCGTCACACATTTTATTAGCGAAAAGAAACCTGTCGCTGCCATGTGTGCGGGAATCGACTTCCTCCGCCGTTTCTATGGAAGTAATCTATTGGCGCGTGAGATGAAAGAACTAACTGCTGAAAAATTCTGTTTTGATGCTGAAAACAATGTTTATTACACGCCCGCTTTCAGAAAAACCAACAGTAGCTATACGACACTATTAGGTATCGATTCTATGATTTATGCGTTGAAACAGGCACAAACATTACGATGAAGTCTGTTTTGTAGGTTTAATTATTGAACAGAATAACTTACATTCTGCCCGCTGACTATGCCGTATGTGCAAAGCCAGCGGGCTTTTTATTACCCAAAATTAAGAAAGGAGCGACCACCCATGCCAAAGAAGAAAACGCCGCAGACCATTGAGGAATGTAATGCTGAACTGGAACGCACAGAGAAACAGTTGCAGCAGTACGAAAACCGAAACAAGATACTCAACCGCAAGTTGTCCGTTGAGAAACGCAAGGAGCGCAATCACCGTATTTTTCTGTTTGGCGGCTTCATGGAAAGCATTGTGCCGGAACTGAAAACCATGACAGAGGACGAGGGAAAGGACTTCCTGTATCACATCGCAAAGAGTACGGAAGCACAGGAGTATTTGAAAAAACGCGCCGAATTTTATTTACCTATGTCTCTACCACATACACCTGTACGTAGCCGTTTTCCAGCACCTCTACAATTTGCTCCAACTCCTCGAGAGTCACTTCGTCCAGAAGATACTGCTCTGCAAAAAAGCTGACACAAGTGCCGCAGCTGCTGGAAAGGCTGCGCGGAACAGGCATCATTTTAGCCTGCAAGGCATTTTTTTCACAGAGCTTTTTGTAGCGTATCGAGCCGTAGTGTGAGTGAAAGGTTGCAATAAAATGCTTCATCTTATTTGCTTAAGGTGATTTCAAGCTCTCCGTCGGCTTCTTTCACATCGCTTTTAAAACCAAGTTTTGTTGCGTAGCGAACAATGTTTTCTCTGGCAGCGGGGCAGGTAGCCAATACTTTATAGTTATTTTCTTTGGAATTCACTGCATTTTGCAGTAGAAGTAAGGGCTCCGGACAAGCCAAACCTCTTGCATCGATAATTTTCATAATTATTCTCCTTTTTTGTTAAAGGTATTCAGAGCAGCAATGATACCAACCACAACGATACCGGCAATCACTGCAATTTTACCGTGTTCAGTCGGGCCTGCAGCAGAGGAAGCCAAACCATAATTATGGGCAAAGGCTGCACCAACCATCAAACCAACAACGGTAATAGCGCTATCGGAGTTGCCTTCACCGGCCATTACCAGCTGACGAAGCGGGCAGCCGCCAAGCAATACAGCGCCGAAACCTGCGAGCATCATACCCAGGAAATTCCATAGTCCGTCGGTATGCGCAACCGGCTGGCCTTCAAAGCCCAATTTAAAGAATGATTTGTCGGGAACAACAGCGGTTAAAATCAGATTGGCCACCAAAGCACCTACAAACACGCTGATATATCCAATCAGAAGCTTCCATTCACGGAAGAGTACCACGTCGCGTACGCCGCCTACCATACACATTCTTGTTTTTTGAGAAAGAGCGCCAACTATCAAACCTGCAACCAAGCTGATAGCGATAGAAGCGTGCATGGAACCAGGTCCCTTTTCAGAGAAGAAAAAGATTGCAGGGAAGGCCACAAGCAAAACGAGCAATACGATTTGCGCTGCCGGGAAAATACCTCCCTCCACAAAGGTTTGAGTATGGGTACGCTTGAGGGAATAGCCTTTTTTGAGGAAAATCAAGCCAACTAAAATACCGCTGATGAAACCTGCCAAGCCAAAAATAGCATTGAGGTCGCCACCTGCCAGGCGAAGCACGGTTCTGAATGGGCAGCCTAAAAACATCAAACAGCCAATCATAACAAAGAAACCCAGAACAAATCTGGTTACCGGGGAGCTGCCGCCGCGAGGCTTAAACTCTTTACGGAATACAGCCAACAAAAAGCTGCCCAGTACCAATCCGATTATTTCCGGACGGATGTACTGAACCACTTCTGCCTTGTGCAAGCCAAGACCACCTGCCGTGTCGCGTAGGAAGCAAGCAATGCAGTAACCCATGTTTACAGGGTTTCCAAACAAAACAAGCAGAGAAGCGATGACACCTATACACAAGCCGGTAAGTGTCATAATACGTTTTTCATTCTTCATATGATACCTCCAAATAATTCTGTTACAATTGTAACAGATGTCTCCCTTTTTATCTAATACAGATTATCAATAAATATAATAAAATCATTTGATTTTTTTATAATTACTTGATACTATTATGGGCAGGAGGCGATTGCATTTGGACAGAATCTATTTTGATCAGGCAAGTTCCTGTTTTCCGCGCCCGAAAGAGGTAACGGACTGCCTATACGATTGCTTGTGCAACTACGGTATGAACGTGCATCGCAGTGCCAGCAGCCGAGCCTATCAATTGGAAGAATTGGTATTTGACTGCCGTGAGAACATAGCAGACTTTTTTCATGCAAAAGATTCGCGCAATGTTGCATTTACAAAAAACATAACAGAGAGCCTGAATATTGTCATCAAAGGTTTGTTTCACGAAGGCGATCATATTTTGATTTCGCATATGGAGCATAATGCCGTAGTTCGCCCATTAGAGCAGGTAAAGGAGCAGGGCATAAGCTATGATTTCATACAATGTTATGCTGATGGCAGCCTGGATATCTCTGATATTGAGCAAAAAATAAACAAACATACAAAAGCCGTCATACTCACCCACGCCAGCAATGTATGCGGTACCATAATGCCCTTGAAAGAAGTGGGAACAATCTGCCGAAAGCGCGGTCTGCTGTTTATCGTAGACAGCGCACAGACAGCAGGGAGACTCCCCATACATATGGACGACATGCACATTGATATTCTATGCTTTACCGGCCATAAAAGTTTAATGGGGCCGCCCGGCACCGGCGGTATTGTATTTGCAAACAAGATTTATCAGGAAATACGACCACTTATCGCAGGCGGTACCGGCAGCATCAGCGACAGCATACACATGCCGACATTTATGCCGGATATGCTGGAGGCAGGCACACAGAATAACCCGGCGATTGTAGCGCTGAACCGCGCTGTACAATGGATACAATCCGTTGGCATGGAGACGATACATGCGCATGAAATGCGTTTAGCGGATCGATTTATGGAAGGCATTCACGCATTGAATATACGTATACTTGGTATGCAGGATTGTCGGAACAGACTCGCCGTCGTATCTCTGTATAGTGAAAATGATATGGCGCTGATCGCCAATCAATTGGAAGAGAAATATGGTATCGTAACCCGTGTAGGTTTGCATTGCGCCCCCGTGTCGCACCAGTGCCTGGGCAGTTTCCCCAATGGCAGCATTCGATTTTCTTTTGGATATTTTAATACTATGGAAGAAGTGGATTTTGCGCTGCATGCGTGTAAGGAGATACTATGGAAATAAGACAGTTGCAATCATTTGTATCGGTGGTTAAAAACATGAGTTTTACCAAGGCGGCCGAGGAGCTCTATATTTCACAGCCAACCATCAGCAGCCACATACGTGATTTGGAAAAATCACTGCGCCAACAGCTTATTGTACGCACCACAAAGCATTTACAGGTAACCGGCGCTGGCATGGAGTTGTTTGAGTGCGCGAACCAGATTCTCAATATACAAAAGAATTTTTTGCATAAGCTGAACGGCAATACAGGCCGTGTGATACGTATAGGAGCATCCACCATACCGACAACCTACATTCTTCCCAATGTGCTTAGCAAGTTCAATCAGCATCACCAGAATTATATCTTTAAAGTGCACCAGAGTGACAGCAGCGAGATTTTGCAAGGGTTAAAGCGAGGAGAATACGATGTTGCTTTTTCCGGTATGCCCTACAAAGAGGACTCCATATGCTGCGAACCGTTCTTTGATGACGAAATGATACTGATTACCCCAAATACGCCTAAATTTGCTGCCTATAAAGGGGAACGCAAAATCACCAGAAACCTGTTTTACGAGGAATCCATTATCATTCGCGAGGATGGTAGTGCCAGCCAGAAAATGGCGGATAGAATTTATGAATATCTTGGAGTAAACAAAAACGAAATGAAGGTGTTGGCGCGTGTAAACGAGCCTGAATCCATCAAAAACTTTGTATCCAAAGGCTTTGGTATATCCATCATATCCCGAATAGCCGTACAAAATTATCTAAAAAACGGCGATGTGTTGGGTTTTGATTTACCTGCTGATATCTCCAAAAGGAAGCTGTATATACTGTTCCATCACTATGCAATCGAAGATGAGTTTTTACGCTTGTTTACAAAGTTTGTAGTAAATGAATATAAATAATTTTTTTTAAAAACATGACTCTTTTTATTACGGCTGCGCTTTTGATGATATGGTGTGGTGTTCAACACGATTTTTTGTCTTTCATTATAGACTTGTAATTTGGGCAATACCGCGCTACTATTTCATAAAACTGTGCACTGTGATTGGGTACTGCCAAGTGTGCCAGTTCATGAATTACAACATAATTGATAAACTCTATGCTTTCGTGTATCAGCATAAGGCTAAGCCATATTCTTTTCTCTTTATGATTACAGGTACCCCACCGCGTCTTCATTTTTTTCAAACGCATTTCCTTGGCAAACAACCCCATGCGATCCTGTTGAAAGGCTAAAAGAGCACCTGCAATACGCTGCAACTCCACTTTAAAAAAAGCATGCAGTGCGGATTCTATGTCGGCATTATCTCTATACTCCAAGACGATCTCATCTCCATCTATTTTACAAGTATTCTGATTGGAAGCTATGCAGCGTAAGCGATGCGCTTTGCCCAGATAATAGTGGATTTCACCATCTGAATATCGCTTTTTTTGAGATCCGATCTCTTCCTGCTTTTCCAGAAGTGTAGTCATATTAAGTTGGAGAATTTCCCGAATCTTTCGTTCACTGCAGTGCAATGGTGCCGAAACACACAATCCCTGCTCATTTGCACGCAAAATAATGTGCCTACAGTTTTTTCGACGATGCACTTGTATACGTAATCCGTTAAAAATTAGAATCTCTATCATAAAAAAATCCCTCAAAAAAAATTATAACATATTGCAAGAAAAACAGAGTTGTGTTACAATAGATTTTGTTATGGGGCATTAGCGCAGTTGGTAGCGCGCTACAATGGCATTGTAGAGGTCAGGGGTTCGACTCCCCTATGCTCCACCAAATGAACCTCAAAACAGCAGCTGTATTGGTTGCTGTTTTTTGAATTTAGCAATATCTTCCAATACCCGGCATTGCATTTAAAGATTGTCTTTGGTTCTTTGTCAACAATTAGGGCTAAAGAAAGCCATTCAAAAAAGTGATGATGCAGAACCAAAATTTCTCACATTATATACAAAGAACATATTGGTAAACAGCTGTTGACTATGCTTTTATAATTATCTATACTAAATAGCGCTGATACGCATTTATGAATTATCTTTATTACACAGCGGTTGCGGTTACAATGTAGCGGCACAGAAAGAGGAACACATGTTAAAAACACTCTTAAAAAGTTTAAGAGAATATAGAAAAGGAACCTTGATTACAATGACGCTTTCGATGTTGGAAGTGGTATTTGAAATCATCATTCCCCTATGTATGTCGGGTCTGATAGACCATGGCATCAACTTGGCAAACATTGACGAGGTATGGCGATTTGGTTTTTTTCTGCTGATATTGGCCACCTTGCAGTTAATAACCGGCTTGTTAGCCGCGCGCATAGGCGCAAGAGCTGCGACCGGCTTTGCTGCAAATCTGCGGCAGGATATGTTTGACAGAGTGCAAACATTTTCTTTTACCAGTATTGACAAATTCTCCACCGCTTCGCTTGTAACGAGGCTGACCACAGATGTGGGTAACATTCAAAATTCTTTCCAGATGATTATACGGCTTGCCATACGCAGTCCGCTAATGTTGCTGTTTGCAATGATTGTATCCTTCCGGATCAATACCGAAATCTCCATGGTATTTCTTGCTATCATCCCCATACTGAGCGTTGCCATGTTTTTGATTGTACGCACGGTAACCCCCATATTTGAATCGGTATTTAAGGACTACGATACTTTAAACAATACATTGCAGGAAAATATTAAAGGCATACGCGTTGTTAAAACATTCAACCAAGAGGCTGGCGAGATTAAAAAGTTCAATCTAATCTCTCAAATCATATTTGAGAAGTTCAGCAAAGCTGAAAAACTAATTGCGTTGAGCTCCCCCATTATGCAGCTATGTACATCTGCCAGCAGCATACTAATTGCCTGGCTTGGCGCAAAAGCGATTGTTGCCAGCGGCAACAATGCCGCTTTAGGGCTTACAACCGGCGAATTGACCGCGCTCATCACCTATTCCCTATCCATACTCATGAGCCTGATGATGCTGACCATGGTGTTTGTATTTATCATTATGGCAATACCAGCCATACGCCGTATCAGTGAGGTAATAGAGGAAAAAAGCGATATTGCAAGCCCCGAGAATGCGCTAAAAGAGGTAAAGGACGGCAGCATACGTTTTGAAAATGTCAGTTTCTCATATGCTTCCAAGGCAGACGTTCCCGTACTGGACACTATCAATTTAGAAATACCGTCCGGGAAAACAGTCGGCATCATCGGCGGTATCGGTTCCTCCAAATCATCTTTGGTACAACTGATTCCACGCTTATATGATGTACAGTCCGGAAGCCTTTTAGTAGGCGGTGAAGATGTGCGACGCTATGATTTGGAATCCCTGCGCGATGCCGTTGCCATGGTATTACAGAAAAATGTATTGTTTTCCGGCACCATCAAAGAAAACTTGCGCTGGGGTAATCCGCTGGCCAGTGATGAGGATATACAGGAAGCCTGCAAAATGGCTTGCGCCGACGAATTCATAGAAAAAATGCCGGAAGGCTACGATACATTAATAGAACAGGGCGGAAGCAATGTCAGCGGTGGACAAAGACAGCGCCTATGCATTGCCCGCGCTTTACTGAAAAAACCTAAAATTTTGATTTTGGATGACTCCACCAGCGCGGTGGACACCAAGACCGATGCGAATATACAGAAAGCTTTCGCCGCGTATATCCCAGAAACCACAAAAATTATTATTGCGCAGCGTATCAACTCGGTGAAGCATGCCGATATGATATTGGTTATGGATGCCGGAAAAATCACTGCCATAGGCCGACATGAAGAGCTGCTGCAGAACAGCGATATATACAAGGAAGTATACGAATCCCAGCAGAAAGGAGCCGATGACAATGCATAATCAAAAAGATAGACCAAAACAAAAGATAAATACGAAAACATTGACTCGTCTGCTGGCTTATTTAAGCATATACAAGTACAGGCTCATCATCGTTGTAATCTGCATACTGGCAAGCTCTGTTACCAGCTCGCTGGCAGTTCTGTTTACACGTACGTTGATTGACGATTTTATTGTGCCGCTGCTGGGGGAAAGCAATCCTGTGTTTACGGGACTAATGCACGCATTGTTCACGCTTTCCGGTATTTATGCTATCGGCATTCTGGCGTCGCTGATTTATACGCGTATTATGGTAGGCGTTACGGAGGGCACTATCCGCCGTATACGCGACGAGATGTTTTCCAAAATGCAAAGTCTGCCCATCAGCTATTTTGATAGTCGTACGCACGGCGATATCATGAGTCTGTACACCAATGATGCTGACACGCTCAACGCGATGATTTCACAATCCATTGTTTCCTTTGTATCCTCTGCCACCTCTATGTTGGCTGTGTTTTTTAGCATGTTATCGCTCAGTATTTGGTTAAGCTTAGCCGTTATCGTACTCATGTTTTTTATTCTGCAGGCGGTGGGGCTGATAGCAGGGCGCAGTGGCAAGCATTTTGTCGAGCAACAAAGCACCATTGCGGCATTGAATGCCTATGTGGAGGAGATGATTCACGGCCAAAAAGTGGTGAAGGTATTTAACCGCGAACAAGCTAATATGCAGGAAATGCGTGTGAAAAATGCCGCATGGTACCAAGCCTCCAGCCTAGCAAACGGCTATGCTCATTCCATGATGCCCATGATGAATGCATTCGGGTATCTGTTGTATATCGTGCTGGCGCTGGTAGGCGCGTTTATGGCAATCAACGGTACAGCAAATCTGAGCCTGAGCGGCACAGATGTGATGACCTTGGGTATGATTGCATCTTTTTTGACACTTTCGCGAAACTTCATCAATCCCATATCTCAGATCGCCAACCAATTTAACTTTATTATCCGCGCATTGGCAGGTGCAGAGCGCATTTTTGACTTCCTGGATGTACAGCCTGAATCCGACGAGGGTAAGGTGACTTTGGTAAACATCACTGAGCAGGATGGAAAGATTGCAGAAACCACCGAACAAACCGGAAAATGGGCTTGGAAACTGCCTCTGGGTGAGAACAGAGTGGAATATGTCCGGCTGGAGGGCCGCGTGGCGCTGGATCATGTTGATTTCAGTTATGTAGAAGGCAAACAGGTACTAAACGATATTACGCTCTACGCCGAGCCGGGGCAGAAACTTGCCTTTGTCGGTGCAACCGGTGCCGGAAAAACCACCATTACAAACCTTATCAATCGTTTCTATGATATAGACGAAGGTAAAATACGCTACGACGGCATCACCATCAATAAAATCAAAAAAGCTGATTTACGCCGTTCTTTAGGCGTGGTTCTACAGGATGTGCAGCTGTTTACCGGAACCGTTATGGAGAATATCCGCTTCGGGCACCCCACAGCCAGCGACGAGGAATGCATTGCAGCGGCCAAGCTCGCAAATGCACACAGCTTTATCCGCATGCTGCCGGAAGGGTATCAAACCGTATTAAAGGGTGACGGAAGCAGCCTGTCCCAAGGGCAAAGACAGCTTTTGTCCATTGCGCGTGCCGCGATATCCAATCCGCCGGTAATGGTATTGGACGAAGCGACCTCATCCATTGACACCCGTACGGAAGCTTTGGTACAAAGCGGCATGGACAAACTGATGGAAGGCAGAACCACATTCGTGATTGCGCATAGGTTATCGACCATTAAAAACGCCGATGTGATTATGGTACTGGAAAACGGAAAAATCATCGAACGCGGAAACCACGAAAAACTGCTGCAGGAAAAAGGCGTATACTATCAGCTATACATGGGTTCTTTCGAATTGGAGTAATAAAAATCAACTTTTACAGTTCCATCATTGACAGGCTGCGCTTCGCAATCTACAATAATAGCATCCATACTATTTTAGGAGGCAGCTATGAATATTAAACTGGAAGATATAGATATTGTACGTGAGCGTACAGACGCAAGCTATACCCAAGCTTTGGAAGCACTGGAAAGATGTAACGGCGACGTGGTGCGCGCCATCGTATACCTCGAAAGCGGTACAAAAAGTGAAACAGCAGCCAGCATAGAGCAGAGTTTTAACGAAATCATTGAAAAAGTAATCCACGCCATCAAAGAGGGCAATGTAAACAAAGTGGAAATGCTTAAGGATGACAAAGTTGTGCTTTCCGTTCCGGTAAATGTAGGCATAGTCGGCGGCTTGGTAGGTGTTTCACTAATTCCATGGGCATTGATACCCGCATTTTTAGCAGTGTATACCTTAGGCTGCAAGTTCCGTATCATTCGGAATGATGACAGCTCGGAAGAAATTGAATAATAAAGCATTAGCGATACAGTCGAAGGCAATCTCTTCGACTGTATTTTTTTGAGGCTAATCAAAGCA
>JBHADM010000112.1:0-18620 GCA_041855045.1 Bacillota bacterium
GCCTATCGTGGACGTGCTGGTACCCGGACAAGAAAAGGTAACCTATGTGCACATGACCGCTGAAAAAGTAGGCCGTGTAGTAGCAGAACACATTGTAAACGGAAGAGTTGTCAGCGAGTACACCGTAGGCGCTGCAGAAGCGAAGTAAAATAACAGGAGGAAAAGTTATGGAACTATATCGTTCGCACGTACTTGTATGTGGCGGTACAGGCTGCACATCATCAGGATCACCCAGCTTAATTGATCGTTTTCACGAGCAGTTGGCACAAACAAATTTGGAAAACGAAATCAAAGTAATCCGTACCGGCTGCTTCGGTCTTTGCGAAGCCGGCCCGGTGGTTATCGTATATCCGGAAGGCACATTCTACAGCCGCGTAAAGGTAGAGGATGTAGACCGCATCGTGTCCGAACACTTGCTCAAAGGCAGAGTGGTAGAGGATCTTATCTATCACGAAGCAGCTAAACCTGCCGATGAGGAAGCACCGCAAAACATCAGCGACATGACTTTCTACAAAGATCAAGAACGTGTTGCCCTGCGTAACTGCGGTTTGATTGACCCTGAAAGCATTGACGAATATATCGCTTTTGACGGTTACAAAGCCTTGGAAAAATGCTTATTGCACATGAGCCAGGACGAGGTTGTTCAGGAAATCATCGATTCCGGACTGCGCGGCCGTGGCGGCGGCGGATTCTCCACCGGTATGAAGTGGAAATTCACCCAAGCTGTCAAAGCCGACCTTAAATACATCGTATGCAACGCCGACGAGGGTGACCCGGGCGCTTTTATGGATAGAAGTATCTTGGAGGGCGACCCCCACTCCATCATTGAAGCCATGGCTATCGCCGCCTATGCAACAGGTGCCAGCGAAGGCTATGTATATATACGTTTTGAATACCCCATTGCCGTACAGCGTTTGGCTATAGCCATCGACCAGGCCAGAGAATACGGTCTGCTCGGTAAAAACATATTAGGCACAAACTTCAACTTTGATATGTTTATCCGCCTTGGCGCCGGCGCGTTTGTATGCGGCGAAGAAACAGCATTGATGACCTCCATCGAAGGCAACCGCGGCGAACCTCGTCCGCGTCCCCCATACCCTGCCATAAAGGGCTTGTGGGATAAACCTACCGTAGAAAACAACGTAGAAACCTTTGCAAATATTCCGCAAATTATCAATAAGGGTGCTGCTTGGTTCCGCTCCATGGGTACCGAAAAATCTCCGGGAACAAAAGTATTCGCGGTAGGTGGTAAGATCAACAACACCGGGCTTTTGGAAATCCCCATGGGTACTTCCCTGCGTAAAGTTATTTACGACATCGGCGGCGGTATCCCGAACGGCAAGAAGTTTAAAGCCGTACAGACCGGCGGTCCTTCCGGCGGATGCATCCCAGAAAGCCAGTTGGACATTCCCATCGACTATGACAGCCTGACCTCTATCGGATCCATGATGGGTTCCGGCGGTATGATTGTTATGGACGAGGACAACTGCATGGTGGATATCGCAAGATTTTACCTGGACTTCACCGTAGACGAAAGCTGCGGTAAGTGCACGCCCTGCCGTGTAGGCACCCGCCGCATGCTGGAAATTCTGGAGCGCATTGTAGCAGGTAAGGGTGAAGAAGGCGATATTGAAAAGCTGGAAGAACTGGGCGAAATGATCAAGAACTCCTCTCTGTGCGGACTCGGTCAGACAGCTCCAAACCCCGTACTTTCCACCATCAAGCACTTCCGCAGTGAATACGAAGCGCACATTCGTGACAAAAAGTGCCCTGCACATCATTGCCAGGCATTGAAGCAATACTTTATTCTGGATAATTGCCGCGGTTGTACCGCCTGCGCGAGAGTATGTCCGGTTGGATGTATCTCCGGTAATGTGAAGGAACTGCATGTAATTGATCAATCCAAGTGCATCAAGTGCGGCGCTTGTATGGAAAAATGCCGTTTCGGCTCAATCGAGATTAGATAATTAGGAGGAACTATAGATGGCAGACCTCATCAAACTCACGATCGATGGTATCGAAGTGGAAGTGCCCCAGGGAACGACCGTTCTGGAAGCCGCCGACAAACTGAATATAAAAATACCGAGACTTTGTTTCTTGAAGGACATCAACGAGATCGGCGCCTGCCGTATGTGTATCGTAGATACCGGCGCGCGCACCTTCCAGGCGTCCTGCGTATTGCCTGCGACCAACGGCATGGTGGTAAAAACCAACACGCCTGCCCTGCGCTCCGCAAGAAGAACCAACCTGGAGCTTTTGCTCTCCAACCATGACAAAAAGTGCCTCAGCTGCGTGCGCAGCCAGAACTGCGAGCTACAAAAACTCTGTGTGGAGTTGGACGTAGAAAACGGCGACCGTTTTGCAGGCGCAATGGGTCAGTATGAAGTAGACAGACTCTCCCCCTGTTTGGAACGCGACAATAACAAGTGCATACTTTGCCGTCGCTGCGTATCCGTATGTAAACAAAACCAATTTGTAGGCGTTATCGGCGCAGTAGAGAGAGGTTTTAAAACGCAGATTGCTTCTGCCTGGGATATGAGTCTGAACGACACCGCCTGCGTAGGCTGCGGTCAATGTATCGTACACTGCCCGGTAGGCGCACTCAGAGAGCGCAGTGAAATCGAAAACGTATGGAAGGCTATTGCAGACCCGACAAAACACGTTGTGGTACAGACTGCACCCTCCGTTCGTGCAGCCCTGGGTGAAGAGTTCGGGTTCCCCATGGGCACCAACGTTACTCCGCAAATGGCAGATGCCCTGCACAGACTTGGCTTTGACAAAGTATTCGACACCGACTTCGGCGCCGACGAAACCATCATGGAGGAAGCAGCCGAGCTGGTACGCCGCGTCAAAAACGGCGGCATCATGCCGATGACCACTTCCTGCTGCCCAAGCTGGGTAAAATTCTGCGAAACCTACTATCCGGAATTCCTTCCTCATGTGTCCACCTGTAAGAGCCCGCACCAAATGGCCGGCGCTACCATCAAGAGCTACTATGCACAAAAGGCAGGCATTGATCCCAAGAGCATCGTAACCGTATCGGTAATGCCCTGCACCGCCAAGAAGTTTGAGAAAAACAGGGAAGAAATGAATGTAGACGGCATCCGCGACGTAGACATTGTAATCACCACCAGAGAGCTTGCCAAGATGATCAAGCAGGCCGGTATCGACTTCAAGAATTTGAAGGACGGCAAAGGCTTTGATAAACTCATGGGCGAAAGCACCGGTGCCGGCGTTATATTTGGCGCTGCAGGCGGCGTTGCCGAAGCAGCCCTCCGTACCGCATACGAAACACTGACCGGCAAGACGCTTGAAAATGTAGACTTTCACCCTGTTCGCGGCATCCAGAACATCAAGGAAGCCGTTATCACCATCGGTGACAAGGATCTGCACTGCGTGGCTGTAAATGGACTGACCAACGCCGCCAAGGTATTGGACAGCATCAAGAGCGGTGAAAAACACTATGACTTCATTGAGGTAATGGCTTGCCCCGGCGGCTGTGTAAACGGCGGCGGACAACCCATCATTACCCCCGAAGTACGTGAAAAAACCGACCCACGCTCCGTACGTGCATCTGCACTCTATAAGGAAGATGCGGACAAACCGGTGCGCAAGAGCCACGAAAACTCTGAAATCAAAGCACTTTACAGGGAGTTTATGTTAGAGCCAGGCGGTCATGTTGCTCATAAGCACCTGCACACCCACTTCTATGCGCGTCCCTTGTACGCTGATGAAGAGAAATAAAGCTTTATAGCAAGAGTATCTATAAACTATTTAAAGAGTTCTGTTATGCAGAACTCTTTATAGTTATTTGGGGATAGCGGTGCAAACTATGAATATTGCCTTGAAAATATTGCTTTTGATTGCCTTTATTATTGTTCTACTTTTTTTAAAATCAAAAGAAAAAAGATTGATAGATTACACTTAAAAAATATTTACAAAAAAACTATCAGTGCAAATCGCCTGATAGTTTTTAATCGTTTATTCCGTTTTTATCATTTTCAAGGCCAGTTCCATCATACGGATGGCCAATTGATGACGATCGCCGAGTTGATTATAGAATAAATCTTCGCTGAGTATACCGCATACAATGCCGTCATAAGCGCCGTCGTTGGCAGCCTGCGCATCGTTTTGCCAAGCCTCACTGTAATAATAATTCACCAACTCCTGAAAGCGCGGCGCATTTTCTTCCATGCGCGTAAGCATGGCGTCCATATCATTAAACAGGCTTTCGCTTTCGTTACATATGCCCTCCAGACGTACGATTTCTTCTTTTGCTGTAAAGTTACTCATTTTATCCTCCATTATTCTATTCTTAATATCTTATCAAAATACCAATGAAAACCAAGCTCTTTGAAAGCCGATTTTTCTTCGTTTAAATAGGTGTCGCTTAATATATCAAATCCGCCGCTCACCGCATAGACTTCAATAAACTCATTCATCAAGTCCACGAGCTCCTCATTCCCTTTACGAAAAGCCACAGCCCACGGCAGCGCATCCTTTTCAGGCAGTGCAATAATCCGCGTTTTATCGCCGTGTTCCTGCTGCAGGCGATAGATACTCATCTGGTCGCTAAGATATATGTCTGCCCTTCCCTGCAAAAACTCGTTCAACGTGTCAGCATCATCATAAAAGGATACGATATTCGCCTCCGGAAAGTGCTCCTTGACGTAATAATAGGCAATGGAGCTGGTTTTTACCGCTATTCTTATCCCCGGTTTTCGGATATCCTCGTATGTAAGAAGAGAGGAGTCCGCTGCACATAAGCCGGCCACCATATCATAGGCGTAGGGAACGGAAAAATCAGCTATCTCGCGCCTGCCGGGCGTAATACTAAGGGAGCTGATGAGCATATCCACCTTACCGATTTGCAGGGAAGGCAGCATGCTGTCCCAGGACAGCACTTCAAAAACAATCTCCCTGTTGGCGTATTCGGCAAAATCACGAATAAAATCCACAGATAAGCCTGCAGGCTCTCCCTTATCATTGGCATATTCAAAGGGCGGATAATGTAATTCCACCCCCACTTTCAAAGGCTTATGCTCTGCAAGAGCCATGGGTAACATCAGCAGACAAACGCCCAGTATCAGTATTTGCAGCAATCGTTTCATATATACTCCATATGTATATTGTCATACATATTATACAATGAAACCTATTATTTTGAAATAGCTGACTTGTAAAAAAATAAACAGTTCAGCACCACTCAAATATTTTACAAATAGAATTGTTTTAGTAATTAATGTATTATAATGGATTTCCAAAAAAAAACAGGGGCTGTTTACACAACACCCCCCGCTAATCATGCATCGTATGAATCATACTGAAACGTGATTATACACCCACAGTTATAATATCACATCGTTCACCGAAAATCAATATATTTTCGAAGAATGTCCAAAAATAATTTAGCAAATAATTTTTCATGATTTACTTATGTAATATAGGAGTATACATTGCCGCCATTAAAGATTTGCAGTCATTACTCTTTATCCAAATACTTTTGTAAACATGCGATATCAAATGTGTTCCATTTTTGACGATCCAGCAAATCAAACCAAATATCTTCCTGTTCCTCAATAAAAGCAAGTTTATCCAAAAAAGCTTCATTGATTTCGCTTGGCGGAATAATAACCACACCGCTGTCATCGCATACCGCGATGGCACCGTCATATTTTGCTTTTCTGTCTGCAATGATTTCCGGATCGAATGATTTGCTTGGTTTTGTCTTAAAAGTACCGATAGGTGTCACACCATTGCACCAAACAGGATAGTTATCCTTGATAAGATCATTGGCATCACGCATGGGGCCGTTGCACACAATAGCAGCTGCTCTCTGGTAAAGGATGCAGTATTTTGTTACCAGCTCTCCAAATGCCGCGCGCTTACCGCAATCAAACAGCTCTACCACCGCAACTTCACCCTCTTTGATATCTCTGAGCTGTTCATGCAGGGGATAATTGCTCTCCTCATATCCATACACCCATTTGACAGGTCCGACCTCAAAATGTCCTCGATTCAAGGCATGTGCACCTTCAAATAAGCCTGTTTTATTCAATACATCGGCCACTTCCGTACTGCTGACACGATTGCGGCGAATATAGTCAATAATTTGTTGCTGAATATTCATTTCTTCACCTCATTTTGATTGTATGGTTCACAAAGTTCTCTATTTCTTCCAACTCTTGCATACTGTCGGCAAAAGCCATAAAAAAACCCGGTCGATTCGTACCATTCTCGGCTTTTTTCATCACATCCCCCACCTTATGGTTGATGGCTACATCTAAAATATTGGGATGTGCGGCGACTTCCTCCACCCCCTCAATTGATTGAATGACAAAGGATTCCATCCCGCTAAACTGCTTATGATCAAAAAATTTCAAAATGGCATAAGGATGTTTTCTATCCTCGTCCACTGCAAGTTCGTTCACTTTCTCCCCCAGGGATTGCCGAATATAGATGGCATGGTTGTCAACGCCGCTGATGATTGGTACAATCAAAGAAGACAAACCGTTGCCACCGCCGCGATTGCTCATTTCCACAAGATAAAACTCACCATTATGAAGCTTATACTCATTATGGCTCATACCCATCTGCGCACCTGTGCTCTCCATAAGCCGATTGTTCTGTGCAATGAATTTATCATAATCGTACACATCGTCATGCATGGAAAATATCAGCTCACGAGCAATGCTTGGATTGTGTTCATATTGTACTTTTTTACTGATAGCTAAGGTATGATGTTTGCCATTGATAAATATGCCGTCCACGGTAAATTCCCTGCCGTCGCTCGTGCCGCCGTCCATATATTCCTCGGCAACCACCAATCTGTCGCCGTGCGTGAATGACTGGCTGATCGGAAATTTTTCACGCAGCTGCTCTGCCGACTCAATGAAAAATACGCCGCGGCTTGCCTGTGAGTTCTGCGGTTTGATAACAATTTTGTTACGGTTCTGAAAAAACTCCAATGCTTCTTCCACCGTTTTGCATGCGCGAAAATCGGGTACAAAAAAACCATGCTCCTTACAGTGTGCGCGCATCTTCGCCTTATCGGAGCAAAGCTCTGCTATATGCAGGCCGTTTGTGGGCAAACCCAGATGTTCTGCCACATAGGCCAGGGTTTCCATAGAGATATCGCTTTGATCGCTCACGATCGCATCAATATGATTCTCTTTTGCAATTTGTAAATTTTTTTCTTTATCCAATACGTTTACAACGTAAGATTTATCCGCATATGCAAAGGCAGGGCTGTCCTCATAAAGATTTGTGCAGATCAGCCTGTGCCCCATTTCTTTGATTTTTTTTGCCATGGGAACCTGAAATCTGCCGCCCGCAACCATCATTACCGTCTTGATAATATCACCTTCTTCATACCTATTTTAGACGCTTTACAGACTTCTGTCAACGCCACATTGCTGTTTACAAGCCGCGCCTAATTTGCTATAATCATACTGTAGAAAGGGATGAGGTTAAATGAGACGATTATTCCTATTATGTTTCCTTCTGCTTTTTGTACTCACCGGATTCGCCGCAGCAGAAAGCGATGATTTTGAATATATTGTTAGTGAGGACAATAGCAGCGTCACCATCAGCGCTTATACAGGAAGCGCAAAAAAAGTAGTGGTTCCTTCCGAAATTTCCGGTATACCGGTTACCGCCATTGGGGAAGCTGCCTTCCAGAACCAAACACAAATCAGTAAAATCACACTACCGAAAAGTATCGCGCGTATTGAAGATAAAGCATTTTTCGGATGTTCGGCGCTGACCACCATCAACTTGCATAAATCGGTAAAATTCATTGCCGATAACGCATTTAAAGGCTGCGACAGCCTATTGCCAAAGGTATATCCGGATTCTTACGCACACCGTTACTTCAGCAACTTGGACTTACCTTATCAGTATTTTCAAAAAACGGAAACCAATAATTTTTTGACAGTCGACCCCGAATCTGCAAATCTTGAGTTGGATCCCTTTACGGTAAGCGAAGATACCGCCCCCATTTCACCCGGAGAGTAAACAGTCAAATATACTCAACAGCGCTCTTACGAGCGCTGTTTGATTACAAAAAATGCCTTCCCCTATTACTTGACAGGGGAAGGCTATGGTTTCTTCTTTACGGCGCCTTTGTTTCCTGCACCGTTTCGCTTGTTTGGGGGATCTCGCTGTCTTCAGCCGATGGCGCATCGGAGCCTGTAGCCTCGGCCGTGCTGTCTTCTTCAAGAATGGGAATACTGTTTGCAGAGGTAACTCCCAGCGCCTCTATGACAAATGCATAGAAAGTGCTTCTTTGTACATGCGGAGCCTTGCTGAGAAGAACTGCGATCAGTTTTTCCATGGCGCTTTGGTAATCCTTTTCCAAGGAGTAATCCAGCAAGCTCACCTCATCAATAAGCAATTTTTCCACCGGCCAAGGTGCACTGGTCTTTCCGTTGACAGTCAACTCAAAGCTCTGTTTCTTATCTGTGTTAGCAATGCTCAATTCGGTCTGAACACGGGTGGATGTATTTTTAGCGACACCGCTGTTGAATTTTTGCGAAAAGTTTATTTTCAACTCATCAATCGCGCTGTAATCCGCGTTGCTTTCCAAAAATGCACGGTCGTTGTGTATATCGGCTGTCAAGCTAAAATCTTGATTGTTCTTACCCTCACTATCTACATAGACGGATTCCTTCTTGTTAACGGTGAACTCCAAAGCATGGCTTTGCGCGGCATCCTGATTTTTTATCTGCAGCGTGCCGGTATATTCGGTCGCATCACCTTTACTCACCGCAGAAAAATCAATGCTCAAATTAAATTCTTCATTGCGCAGCTGAAATTTTTGTACTTCTTTGCCGGTCAGCGCATCGGTATCGGTAGCATATTCAAAATCAAAGGAGCCACCCTTTGCATCAAAGAAAGGCAGTTTCACATAGGTGGAAATAGGCTTTCCCTTGAGGCTGAAAGTTCTGCCCAGCGAGATGTCTCCTGCCAATGGCAGCGCATCTACCGCCATATCGATAAAGCTTTGCTCGGAAAAAAAGAGCAGCAGGCTGGAAAGGTCATAAGGCATGGATTCCTGCAAGGCCTCCACCAGGAAGGCATCCTGCGAAATGGTATAAATCAGGTTTTTCAAATACGATTTTACATCTGCTAAGGGTACAACAAATTCCATACCCAGAGCCTGCGAACCGTCATTGAGCACACTGTTGTTTTTGGATGTGAGATAGTTTTGCAGCCACAAGTCTATGTCCGACTTATACTGTTCCAATCCGCTTTCGAGCAAAGCAGCAACCTGATCGCGGCGTTCTTTAGCAAGCAGCGGCGTTTCCATTTGGTATTCATGTCGATAGCCCAATACGGAAAAAACGGTCTGGAGCGTCGCAGGCAGATGCACATACTTACTCAGCACAGACAGCAGCTGCTGATTTATGCGTTTACCATCGTCTACGATGTGCAGTACCTCTGCATTTAAGTAAAGAAACAAACCGTCCAAGCTTTGGTTGCTCTTGATGAGCAAACCGCCGTCGGCATCATATAGCGCATATTCCTCGGTAACACCGTCATTAATATAGGTATATTCGCCGCTAAGCAGCTTTTTTTCTTCCTCATCACTTGCACCTACATACAGAGAATAATCGGCGCGGAAACCGGATCCGGAGTCCAGCTGCACCTCCATCTTTTGCGGCAGCGTCACTTCCATAGCCTGTACAGCAGGCAAAAGTAGTATGCATAACAATATACTGATGATTTTTTTCATACTCATTCCTCCTGATTACGCTTATATTCCTGAATAAATTCGTCCCAATCAGCCGGCTGCATGCCGAAGGATAATATATATGCCGAATGATCCTCCTGTTTGAGCATGGCATGCAACAGCTTTGCAGAAAAATTGTCGATAATCTCCATGCGTATGCCCTCCAACAGCATATCGCTGTACCGATCTAAGTCCAACAATATGGTTTTTTGCGTTTCTTCCTCATAAAAATATTTTACAACCGTCTGTATATAGTCCAGATTATTCTCTATACCGCCATGTCTGTTTGCTGTGTCCAGCGCATGCGCAAACTGCTCCAGTTTTTTGGTGTCGTCGTTTGCTTGAAAGCGAATATCTGCATCCACCATAGTTACATTATTCTCGCTCATCAAAAGCCCCATCTCACCTTCGACAGAGCGGCGTATACCATCTTTTGTAATTTGAATGTTCGGCGTCAACCGTATGCTTTTACTGCTGCCATCCTCCGTCTGTTCCTCGCTGAGGGTATACGTGCCGCGCAAGCGATTAATTGTTGCACTTTCCTCCAGTTTTAAGTCACTTTCAACAGTCTGACGAAAGATATTCTTTTTTTCTGCTTCCTCCAGCTCACTGCGATGCACCAGCCCGTCTTTATCGTATTTTAACTTCAACGAGCGATAATTGTTTCTATTTTGCTTGAGCATGCAAGTAATTTCAAATACGGAAAAATCCTTGGTAAAGTTCAAAACATATTCGACAGTATTTTTGATATCGTTGACATTTGCACTGCCATTCATACGTAAACCTACGAGTTCTTCACTCTGATTAAAAAACTGTTTGATCTCCCAGTTGCCAAAGGGTTCTATGAAAAGTCCGCTGCGATATTCATGTGAAAAACCCGCCATAAGGGCATCGGTAATCAGCTCCTCGTGCGCGGCAACAGTATCTTTGGTAAGCTTCAGTGTGGCTGCAAAATTCGCTTTTGGAAAACCCTTTATGCTGATGTTTCCTTTTTTTAATTCAGCCAATGCGCCGGTGTTTTCTATCAGCAGCGCCAAATCTTCCCTGGCCTGATCCATATCAAACAAAAGCGTATAATCAAAGGGGTTGACGGTGTTTTCCACCAAGGCGTTGCTGTGACTGGATTTTATTAAGCGTTTGTCCAACAAGGAATTGAGACTGTAAAATTCCCCATCCAGAGCAAACTCCACCTGCGAGAACAAGTGCTCGCCGGCATACTCCAAATCGATACCGATAAAGGTTTTATCCTCTCTATCGCTGGCAAGATAGCGCAGCAATACATTGGAGAGTGCCCTACCATATAAGGCAGCTTGGTCATCGGTATACGGGTAGAGTTTTTTGAGGGTTGCACCGGCAGCAAAGCTCATCTCTGTACCGGACTCCAAGGAAAAAACCTTGCCGAACAGACCGCTCTGCGCCTGTGCTGAAAGCGTTTGCAGGAGTAGTATCCCCGTCAATAAGATTGTAAAAATGCGTTTTTTCATCGAAATAGTCTGCCTTTCTACATCATATTATCGCATAAATCTTAGCCAAAATGCAAATGTATTCTCTATTTTGGTTTTACAAAATCTGTAAAAAGCGATTAGAGAGTTTCATCAAAGAACTGATCGATTAGCGCGAGTACATCCTCCATGCTGCCGGCCTGATTTAGACTTCGGCGCGCGGCGCCGGCGTGCACTTTGCCAAAGAAATAATGCACGAGCTGGCTTTTTGCTTCCGCCAATCCCTTATGTTCCCCCACAAAGTCGACCACACTCTGAAAATGTTCTATTATCATCGCTTTACGCTCGGCCGCTGTGGGCGATATAAAAGTCTTGTTATGATAAAAACAATCTATCTCCTGAAAAATCCAAGGGTTGCCCATGCTGGCACGCCCCACCATAATGCCGTCGCACTTTGTTCTTTCAATAATCGCCTTGGCGGAATCCAAGTTTACAATGTCGCCGTTGGCGATCACCGGTATGTTCACCGCCTGCTTGACTTCGGCAATAACATCCCAGTTGGCTGTACCGGAGTAGAACTGCTCACGCGTCCTGCCATGTACAGTAATAAGGCTTGCTCCGCTTTGCTCCAGTACACGGGCAAATTCTACGGCATTGATATGATCGGCATCCCAACCTATGCGCATTTTAACAGATACCGGAAGGATGCAGCCTTTGGCGAGGGTTTCCACGATTTTGGCAGCTTGTGCCGGGTTCTTCATCAGCGCAGAGCCTTCCCCATTACCCACAATTTTCTTTACCGGACAGCCCATATTGATATCTATGGCGCTAAAAAAGCCCATATCGGCAATGATATTGGCGGCCTGCAAACACACCAAGGGATCGCTACCGAAAATCTGGGCGTAGACATTTTTTTCGTTTGGGTTTGTATGCAGTAAATGACGATAAGGTTCCCCTGATTTGGGCGCATGGAGCAACCCCATGGCACTGACCATCTCGGTGATGGTCAGATTGGCGCCAAGTGTAGTACAAATCTTGCGAAAAGGGGCATCCGTATAGCCGGCCATTGGACCTAACGCGAGTATCATAGTCGGCTTACTCACCTTTATCCTCAAAATCCACTGTAGCAAACTGAGCAATGCGCTCTATCTGGCGAAAACTGGGGTAGAGTTTCAGTTCTACCGGATTTTTCATATCACATTCCGGCATGAGGACGATGTTGCTGCTGTTATCCTGCTCGCCTTCAAAAGGATAGGCGTTCACGAGTATGGCAAAGGGATCCTCCGCATCGATTTTAGGTAAACTTTTACCGTCAATGGCATAGTTATCATACAGTTTTGTATTCGCATCCTGCGGCAGAGCATATAGCACGGGTCCCTTGAATACAGCACAGCTGCGGCGATAAAATTTGTTCATTTTTATGTTGAGCGGCAGCTTCATTTTGATTTTATCACCATTATGGAAGTTGCGCGACACCACATAATAACTGTCGGCGATGGCAGACTGCCACACTTCCTTATTCACACTGACTACTGCCTGCGAAGCAAAGGCAGGGATGCGCAAATATAACGGAAAGTTAACCGGCTTTTTAGTGTATACGATAATTTCGATTTCCTCTTCAAAAGGATAGTTGCTATTGATAACAATGGTCACAGGATTGCCGTCTATCACATGGCATATCTTGCTTGCCAAGGGAAACATCAAAACCAGCGCGTTCTGCTTCTTCAGCCATAGAGAGCGTGTAAAGGCATTCATGCAGTCGCATAGCGCAAGCAGCTCCTCCTGCTTATCCTTGGCGGAGAAAAAGGATGCGGTATGTACTTTTGCATAGGGCAGATTTTTGGCACTGTTTATATCAATTTGGTTGGTGCTTTGCATCACCTGTATCTTACCCTCTTTGACGTAAGACATCAGAAGATTGATAGCAATGTTTTCCATGCGATTGGCAATGCCGATATCCTGCGTGATTTCCAAAATATTCTGTAAGGCCATGAAGTATTTGCAAGCCGCCATAATATTGGTGGCTGCATTCGGGCTACGACCTGCCAGATAATCATTGGCAGTATAGGCGCCATGCACCGTTCCGTGATATTTCTCCAAAAGTTTGGTACCACGTATCACAGAGTCCACGTTCCGCATCATACCGGTCGCCCTAAAATGTAATGCTGCACTAAGTACACCGTTTGCCACAGCTTCCCCCTGCGCAAAACGATGCATTTTTTGATAATATGCCTCAGTCGCACTATTAACGGGCGTACCCTCCGGCACATTTGGCTGGCTGGCACTGATAACCGGCATACTTTGCAAATAATTGGCATAGTGAAAAAGTCTGTCATTAATATAATAAATAAAGTCGAGTATGGAGGGTTTAGAAACGACCTTGAACAAATCCAATAAAAACGCCAGCAAATCCACCCCTACGTCATCCAAAACTTCCTGCAAATTCTGTGCATCGTGCAAATGTACGGAAAGCGTATCGGTATACTCCACCAACTGCATCAATAGCTCTTTGTTGCGGTAGCGGCGGGTAAGCAAGAGATTGTGCTGTAATGCTCGAACGGCGCGAGCAGGCTGTACAAGAATATCCTCCGGCTCCATCCATCGGTTTTGCTCATCGTTTTCCAAAAGCCATCTGCCTTCCAACAGGCTGACACGCTGTATTAAAAAAGGGTTGCCTTCCACGCCTTTTACGATTTGAATCAGCTGGTTTACATACTCCAAAAGCACGCCCTGCGGACGCACGGTGTCGGCGCGAAAAGCTTCTAAAATAGGAATGGCAATGCGTATTTGATTGCGTTTTTGCATAGAGTTCTCCGTCGTGTCGAATTATAAAAGAATAACGCCTCTGCGTTCGCAGACGCTATGGGTATCAGAATCCCAAATGGAGGATTGTACCTCGCCAATATGGACATTGCCAATCAGCAGCATGCACAGCCTGCTTTGCCCTATGCCGCCGCCAATGGTGAGCGGCAGTTCGCTGCCCAACAGCATTTGATGGTAGGGCAGTGCACGGCGATTGTCACAGCCGGCTATGCTGAGCTGTTTATCCAGAGAGCGCGCGTCTACGCGTATGCCCATACTGGATATTTCCAAAGCACAATCCAAAGCTTTGTGATAATAGAGAATGTCACCATTTAGCTCCCAATCGTCGTAATCGGGAGCTCTGCCATCATGACGCTCGCCATTGTTGAGCATTTTACCGATCTGGCTGATAAACACCAGCTTATGCTCCTTGACAATCTCATATTCTCTGGCCTTTGCAGGCAGATGCGGATATTTGTCATAGAGCTCCTGGCTGGTAATAAAGTAAACATCCTCCGGAATCTTTGTACGGATTTGCGGAAATTTGGCGCAAAGCAGCTTGTGCGTCTGCGCAATTCCCTTGCATATTTGCCGTACAACCTCTTGCAGGGTTTCTACATTGCGCTCTTCAGCGCTGATAATCTTTTCCCAATCCCACTGATCCACATAGATGGAATGGATATTGTCCAGATCCTCGTCACGCCGTATAGCGTTCATGTTGGTATACAGCCCCTTGCCCATATTAAAATCATAGCGGTGCAGCGCCATGCGCTTCCACTTTGCCAGGGAATGGATCACCTCCGCTTCCATATTGGCAGAGGGAATATCGAAGGTAACCGGCCGCTCGACACCGTTTAAATTATCGTTTAAACCCGTTGCAGGGTCAACAAACAATGGAGCGGATACACGCTTAAGATGCAATCTCTTTTCGATTTCATCCTCCAGGCTCCGCTTGATAACCGTGATGGCTTTTTGGGTTTCGTATAAATCCAAACAGGCCTTATAGCCCTCCGGAATAAAAACTTGGTTCATACATATTCTCCGATATATTTTTTCTAAATATATGCCGCTTTCCTAAAATGTACAAAAGTCCTTGTTTTGTGTTAACTATCCGTAACATACACGAAAAAAAGTATACTTATTCTTACTTTAGTTGTCAAGCATAGAGCATGCTTTCAAGGAATTTTCAAATCCAAAATCCCAATTACAACATAAATACCAAACGATACGACATGGATATACATCGACATCTCTTAGCCGTACCGTAAAGATTGAACCATACAGCAATACACTTGCCGAGCCGCCTTTGAATGCGCACATAATCACAGGGATACAAAGGCCCTATCCTCTCCGCGTATCGCATACTCCCATAAAAAAGAGCGCCGCAGCGCTCTTTCAAATCGTTTGGTGCAAAGTTAACCTTCCTCGTAGCCCACAAATACATCGTCTATGAATTTATCTTCAATAATGCCGTCTTTGGTATAGGCTTCTCGTACGGCATTTACCACGAACGGCGCGCCGGAAATATAGTACCATGCAGCATTGCCGTACTGTTTGCACAGGCTGGCCAACTTGCCCATGGTTTCCGGAATTTCGATCGTGCGCATAAACTCAATATTGCTATGCGCCTTTGCCAGAGCTTCGAACTCGTCCTCAAAAATATAATTATCGTAGGACGCATACACGATTTTCATATCCTGTTTGGCGCTTCCTGCAATATGCTTAACCAGACTGCGTATGGGGGTCACACCGATGCCGCTGGCATACAACACCATGGGTGTGCTGTCATCCCGCAATGTAAAGTGTCCCAAAGGCTTGCCCATATCGAGAGCCTCCCCTTCCTGCATGGCAAAAAGCGCCTGTTTGAAGGGACTGGTCTTGTCCGGCAAAGCCTTGGTAGCCAATAGGATATAGTCCTCCTCGGGCGTAGAAGCGATACTGAACATACGGAAATTTTTATCGTTTTCAAGCGCAACCGGCAAAGTGAACTTTGCAAACTGACCTGCCTTGAATTCATATCCCTGCGGTTTGGTGAGCTTGATAATGTGATAATACTCCCCCACGCGCGTTTGTGATATTATTTTTACTTCCATATATATTTTATTCCTCTCAAATTACCTTTATATCGTTATGCTGCACCCTTACTGCAGCAATATTGATGATGTTGTTGCTACAGACCCATCTCCGCCTTTACTTCACAGAAGCATTTGATTGCAAAATCCAGATTTTCCTTGCTGTGTCCTGCAGAAATTTGGGTGCGAATACGCGCCTTACCCTTTGGCACCACAGGATAGCTGAAACCGATGACATACACGCCTTTTTTGAGCATTCTGTCGGCAAACTCGGCTGCTACCTTGGCATCATAGAGCATGACCGGCACAATGGGGTGTGTGCTTTCGGGAATATCAAAACCCTTGGTTCCCATCTGCTCACGGAAATACTTTGTATTTTCATGTACCTTGTCCCGCAGGGCGGTGCTTTCCTCCAAGAGGTCTATAACCTTGATGGTAGCGGCACAGATGGCCGGCGCAACAGTATTGCTGAATAGATACGGACGGGAACGCTGCCTGAGCAAATCGATTATTTTTTTACTGGAGGCGGTAAAGCCGCCGCTTGCGCCACCCATAGCCTTGCCGAATGTACTGGTGATGATGTCTACGCGACCCATCACACCGCAGGCTTCGGCAGTACCTCGGCCATGTTCGCCCATAAATCCGGT
The DNA here is from genome assembly GCA_041855045.1 of Bacillota bacterium. Taxonomy (GTDB): domain Bacteria; phylum Bacillota; class Clostridia; order Christensenellales; family Aristaeellaceae; genus JAAZPT01. Next base: position 16,697 of record JBHADM010000112.1, read on the forward strand.
TGCATGGCTGTCGTCAACCATTACAAGCGCATCGTACTGCTCTGCCAGGTTGCATATGGCTTGCAGGTTGGCAATATATCCATCCATAGAAAACACGCCGTCGGTTGCAATCAGTTTAATACGGCAATCCTTGGCAGCTTCCAGCTGACGGGCAAGGTCTTCCATATTGTTGTTCAGATAGCGGAAACGCTGGGCCTTGCTTAGGCGCACACCGTCGATAATGCTGGCATGGTTCAGCTCGTCGCTGATGATGGCATCTTCCGGCCCCAGCAAAGTTTCAAACAAGCCGCCGTTGGCATCGAAGCAGGAGGAATAGAGTATGGCATCCTCCATGCCGACGAATTTTGCAATGCGCGCTTCCAACTCCTTATGTATGCTCTGTGTACCGCAGATAAAACGCACGGAGGACAGACCATAGCCAAAGGTATCATAAGCTGCCTTGGCAGCGGCAATCACGTCCTTGTTGTTAGCCAAACCCAGATAGTTGTTGGCGCACATATTCAGCACGCCCTTTACCTGTGTGGTATCGATCAGAGCCTTTTGCTCGGTGGTGATGACACGTTCGTTTTTATAAGTACCTGCTTCACGGATATCCGCCAAAGTCTGTTCAAAAAATTGATACGCACTCTTCATTTTAAAACTCACTCCATTTCAAAATGATTTTTCCGCTGTTGCCGGTATTCATAGTATCAAAGGCCTGTTTGAAATCCTTATAATCAAATCTATGGGTAATGATGGGGCGCATATCCAATCCGCTCTGCACCATTGCCTGCATCTTGTACCAGGTTTCAAACATGCGGCGTCCGTATACGCCGGTGATGGTAAGCCCTTTAAATGTGATTTCGTTCCAATCCACATCGGCGCCTTTGCCAAAAATGCCCAGTTGGGCAATCTTGCCGCCGTTACGCATGAGGCTGAGCATTTGCTTCAACGCTGCTGCATTGCCGCTCATCTCCATACCGATGTCAAAACCCTCTGTGATTTTATGCGCCTTCATGGCGGCTTTTAAATCCTCTTTCGCAACGTTCAGCACAATGTCGATGTTCATTTTGCGCGCAAGATCAAGGCGATATTCGTTTACATCGGTAATGGCAACCACACGGGCTCCGTTTTTCTTGGCGATGGCTGCAGCCATAATACCGATGGGGCCGGCGCCCGTTACCAGCACATCCTCGCCCACACAATCGTACATCAGTGCGGTATGAGTGGCGTTGCCGAAAGCATCAAAAAAGCTTACCACGTCGGTATCCAAATCCTCATCTATGGGGATTACATTCACAGAGGGTATGCAGAGAAACTCTGCAAAAGCGCCGTCGCGGTTCACACCTACGCCGACGGTATCCTTGCACCACTGCATATTGCCTGCGCGGCAATTGCGACAATTCCAGCATACGATATGACCCTCGCCTGTCACACGCTGGCCAACATGAAGGCCTTTTACATTTTTACCCATCTCTGCAATCACACCCACATACTCGTGACCGATTACCTGTGGCGGTTTGATGGTTTTCTGGCTCCACTCGTCCCAGTTGTATATATGCAAATCCGTACCGCAAATCGCTGTTTTGCAGATTCGAATCAGTACTTCGTCATCTTTTGGGCTTGGTTTTGGCACCTGTACCAGTTTTAAACCGGCGCCTGCCTCTGTTTTTGCAATTGCATCCATCATTATAGGCATATAAATTCCTCCATTTAATTATGAAAATTTATTGCTTATATTATAACATATTTTCTCGCTATGGCAAGCAAAAGGCAGTGCGTTTTGAAACAAAAAGCACTGCCTTTGAGAAACAAGCCTTATTTCCATTCCACCTCACGGTACAGCGTGCTGTGCTGCTTTGCAAACAGAGCATGATTGTTCACAATCACACGCCGATGCACCAAACGCATCATATATAAATCCTCCTTACTGTCACCATACGCA
>JBHADM010000113.1:0-9470 GCA_041855045.1 Bacillota bacterium
CTTGTTGGAGGGGAAGCGCCACAATGACTAAAGCAACAATCACCTTTAAAGAAGCATTTGCGCAGAAAATAGAGCGGATGATACAGTCAAACCCTAAGTTTGTATATCTGGATGCCGATTTGATGAACTGCCTGGGCACCAATGCCTATGCGCAGAAATATCCTAAACAGGTTATCAACTGCGGCATTGCCGAGGCCAACATGGTTGGCGTGGCGGCGGGTATGTGCATTCGAGGGTTTCAGCCCCTGCTGCACAGCTTTGCGCCCTTTGCGTCCAGGCGCTGCTTTGATCAGGTTTATATGTCGGCAGGTTATTCCCAAAACGATATCTGTATACTGGGATCGGATGGCGGCATATGCGGCGCGCTCAACGGAGGTACGCACCAGAGCTATGAGGATATTGCGCTGTACCGCAGCCTGCCGCAGAGCCATGTGTTTGACTTTTGCGATGTGGAGCAGCTTCGTTTGCTTCCGGAAATCATGCGCCTCAAGGGTGTAAAATACATTCGCTTTTACCGCAAGGCAGGCAGCCCGGTATATACGGAAGACAGCTCCTTGCATATAGGTAAAGCCAGTGTGCTGCGTGAGGGAGACGATGTGTGTATCGTCAGCGCCGGCATATTGGTGGAGGAAGCCATCAAAGCGGCGGATATCTTAGCCGATAAAGGTATTTGTGCAACGGTATTGGATATGTTTACCGTCAAGCCCCTGGATACGGAAACTCTGCTGCACTATGCAAAGCGCTGCAAATATGTGCTGACGGCAGAAAACCACAGCATACACGGCGGTTTGTATACGGCTGTATGCGCATTTTTATCCTCTGCATACCCTTGCTATGTGGATGCTCTGGCCGTGCAGGATCGCTATGGAGAGGTGGGAAGCTTTGCCTACCTGAAGGAAACCATGGGGCTGACAGCAGCGCATATTGTTGACAGGACAATCGCAGGATTGTCCCGTAAAGCTGCACTTTAATCGGACTCTACTGGAGTAATCCATAAATATATAGGAGGTATAAAATGAAAAAACTATTATCATTACTTCTTGTGAGCATATTGCTCGTATCTATGTTTGCAACAGCGCTTGCCGAAGCAGAATGGCATTTGGGCATTTGCGTGCATTCCGTAGACAATGAGTTCTGGGCACAGGAAGCGGAAGGCGGAAAGCTGTTTGCCGACTCCAAAGCAGATGTAGACTATCAGGTGCTTACTTGCGACGGCGACGACAATAAGCAGCTGCAAGGTATCAAGGATTTTATTGCGCAGTATGGCGAAAAAGCATTCTTTGTGGTTGATCCATCCAGCGCAGCCAACACCGCAAACATCGTAGAAGTAGCGCAGGAAGCCGGTTGCTATGTATCCATTCTGTGGCACAGGGCAGAGGGTTTGAAGCCTGCAGATTATGATCACTTTGTAGTACATATGACCCCGGACGACGTAGTAGCCGGATACAACACCGCAAAATACATCTTTGAAAAGATGGGCGGCAAAGGTAAGGTATGTGCACTATACGGCAGACAGGGTGAAGACTCTGCAGCAAACCGTTATAAAGGTTTCGAAAAAGCCCTGGCTGAATATCCGGAAATCGAAATGCTCGACATGCAGGTTGCTTCCTGGAGCCAGGAAGAAGGCATGAACTACACACAGACTTGGTTGTCCAAGTTTCCTGAGGTAAACGCTGTATGGGCTGCCAACGACACCATGGCGCTGGGTGCTATTGAAGCATTGAAGAGAGAAGGCAAAAACGGCAAAGTGTTTGTAGCAGGATGCGACGGCATCAAAGCTGCCTATGAAGCAATCGAAGCGGGCGACATGCTCTGCACCATCGCCAACAACGGCTACCTGATTATGGGCTACGGCGCTGCTTATGCTTATGCTGCAGCCACAGGCAAAATCGTACCGAAGGATATGGATCCCAAGAGCAGAATGATCCACACCCAAACCGTGTTAGTAACCGATCAAAACGTTGCCGAATACAAAGCTATGTTTATCGACGGCAAACCGGAATACAACTTTGACGATTTGGAATTCCCTGTTTTAAGCTATCAAGAGCAATAAAGCATCCGTTTCCGGGGAGGGGAAGCCTCCCCGGGATTTTATCAATTAGGAGGAAAATATGCGCTTCCGTAATCCAAACATTAACAATGCAAGCATCGCAGAACAGTTTGCATATAAAATTGAAAATGAAAGAAAGCAAAATATGATACGCTATTATTCACCGATGATTTTATTGCTTTTATTTACATTGTCATTTTCGTTGTATGACAGGCATTTTTTCTCCGCAAGAAACATTGTAAATGTGTTGGAACAAATGGCTGTGCCGCTGATTCTGTCGACCGGCGTCATGTTTGTGCTCATCATGGGCAGTATAGATCTTTCTATCGAGGGGATGATGGGTTTTTGCGGTGCCTTTACATCGCTGCTGGTGCTGAACTCCAAAAACGCCAATGATTTCGGCATATGGGGTGCAGTGATCCCTTTGCTCATCTGCGTATGCGTTGGCATGATTACCGGCCTGCTGCATGTGAAGCTGCGTATCGTGTCCTTCGTGGTGACCTTTGCTGTGGGCAATATCGTCAATGGTGTGGGTATATTGCTCTACAAAGGGCAGCCGGCTACCATCAAAGCGGATTGGTGCGATTGGGTGGCGCGTACCAGCGTATTGGGTCTTCCCTTTATTACTGTGGTTGCCTTTGTGTTCTTTGGCGTGATGTGCCTGATACTCCGTAATACCGCGTTCGGCAGCGCCGTATTTGCCATCGGCGACAACGAAGCGGCTGCCAGAGCCAGCGGCATCAAGGTAGACAAGGTAAAGGTAATTGTGTTTATGATTACGGCCTTGTCGGCAGGTTTAGCAGACATACTTTCTGTATCCCGTTTGAAGCTGGGGCAGGTGGATATCGGTTATAACCAGCTTTTTCCCGTGATTACAGCGCTGGTGGTCGGCGGGACTTCCCTTTCCGGCGGCGTGGGCGGCGCAGTGCAGACCATGGTCGGTGTGCTGATTTATATGGAGCTGCAAAACTTTCTGACCATATTGGGTGTGGATCCCAACTATAAAAAGGCCATACAGGGCATTATTATTATCGTTGCGGTAGCTATTACCATTCATCGCAAACGCAAATCCATAGCGAAGTAGGAGGCAGGTATGAATCCCATATTAGAAGTACAAGCGTTGAGTAAAAGCTATGGAACAAGCCTTGTGCTGTCAGACATCAATCTGGCATTTTATCCCGGTGAAATCGTCGGATTGATAGGTGAAAACGGTGCGGGTAAATCGACCTTGCTAAAAATCATATCCGGTGTGGAAAAAGCAAGCGCTGGCCATATTAAAATGGATGGAAAAGAGCTGCACATATCTTCTATGATGGAGGCGAACGAGCACGGCATAGGCATGGTGTTTCAGGAGCAGTCGCTTATCAATAATCTGTCTGTGGCGCAAAACATCTTTTTGAACCGAGAAAAACAGTTTTCCTCCTATGGCTTTACCAACTGGGGAAGACTTCATAAAGCGGCGCGCAAAGCGCTGCAGAAAATGGATCTGCAGGATGTGGATGTCAAGAAGAAGGTCAGGGACATTGATTTTGCAAGTCGGCAGATGATAGAGATTGCCAAAGTGTTTGACATCGTTTCCCAAAACAGGGAGAAACCGGCGCTCATATTGCTCGACGAGCCGACGACCGTGCTGAACGATGACGAGATACAGCGTTTGTTTGAACATGTCAGACAAATGAAGGAAAAAGGCAATACCATCGTGTTTATTTCACACCGCTTGGCAGAGATACAGGAGCTGACGGACAGAATTATCGTGTTCAAAGACGGCTTAAAGGTTTGCGAGATGCAGACCGCCGAAGCCGACGAATATACCATGTATGAAAAAATGGTTGGACGTAAAACCACCGGTCAGTATTATCTGGAAGAGAAACAGGTGCGCGCCGGCGACAAAGTGTTGCTGGAAGCACAGGATCTGTGCCTGCTGGGCTCGTTTAAAAATGTCAGCTTTCAGTTGCATGAGGGCGAAGTGCTGGGCATTGCCGGCGTAGAAGGCTCGGGCAAAGAGGATCTGTGTGCGGTGATTTGCGGCGACGAAGCGCCGACGGCAGGCAAGCTGTTTATACACGGCAAGGAAAAGCGTTTTGCATCGCCCAAGCAGGCAAAGGATGCGGGCGTGCTTTCCGTACCGCGTGACAGAAGACAGGAGGGCATCATAGGTATGCTTTCCATACTTGAAAATATCTGTGTCAGCAATCTGGATAAATCCAAAAAAGGCTTTTATATCTCTGCTGCTAAAGAGAAGGATATCGTTCAGCATTGGATAAAAGAGCTGCGCATTAAGTGCAGCGGTCCCAAACAACGTGTGGGGAACCTTTCCGGCGGCAACGCCCAGAAAGTAATATTTGCAAGAGTGATACACAGCGATTGTCCGGTGCTTATATTGGATCATCCTACCAGAGGTGTGGATGTGGGCAGCAAAACGGAAATCTATAATCTTATACGCGAGATTGTGAAAAAAGGCGTTGCAGCTATACTGCTCGGCGATACCCTGGATGAATGCATAGGGCTGTCCAGCCGCATCATCGTGATGAAGGATGGATTGATTAACGGCAGTTTTACCTGTGATGTAGGGGAAAAACCCAGCCAGGTAGAAGTGGTTCAGAAGATGATGTAGCGGAGGTTTCTATGAGCAAAAATCATACTACGCAGAGCAAACGGATTCATCTGGTAGATAATATCTATATTTTGAGCGCCGTTCTGGTCATTGGGGTATTCTATTTTATCAACCCCAGAATACTCTCCCTATACTCTCTGCAAAACATCACGTTGGAGATAGCACCTTTGTTGTGCATGGCTTTAGGTATAGGGTTTGTACTGTATACTGGCTCCATTGATCTGTCAACGGGCGCTTTGGCATCCGCCGCCTGTGTGATAACCGGTTTAAATGTGGGACATAGAGGGGAAATCGTGGTTGTGCTGGTGTTGTTGATGGGCGCATGTGCCGGCGCATTTAACGGATGGGTCGTTGCCAAATTGAAGGTACCTTCCTTTATTGCGACACTCTGCGCCATGAGTATTTGGCAGGCGATAGCCATCGTGCTGTCGGGCGGCGGTTCGCGCAATATTCCCATGGATCAGCGTAAAGTGGTGGCCTGGGCTTCTGAAAAGCTGTTGTATCTGCCTATCATGTTTTGGCTGTCCATATTGTTTGTATTGCTGTGTTTATTTTTGGAGCGGCGTACAAAAATTGGAAAAATGATATTTGCCACCGGTGCAAACGAACGCGCTGCGCGCTTGGCAGGCGTCAATACGACTTTGGCAAAGATAACAGCCTTGATGCTCTCCAGTCTGGGCAGTGCCATGGCAGGCGTCATGTATGCCTATAAGCTGAAAAGCAGCGTGCCCACGATAGGCAACTCTCTGAACCTGATGGCAATATCTGCGGTTGCGCTGGGAGGCACCCTAATGAGTGGCGGAAAAGGTGGTGCGTTGCGCAGCTTAATCGGTGTAATTACGATCATTTTCATATCCTCCGGCATGAACCTGGTCAAAGTGGATCCGCTCTGGATGAATATCGTGTACGGCGTGGTGCTGATATTTGCCGTGGCGGTTAACTCCGAAAAGGGCGACCGAAATTTAATGATTAAATAAAGGAAGTAATACATGGCTACATTATTGGCAGTCGATTTGGGTACATCCAGCATCAAAGTTAGTCTTTTTCAGGATAATGTGATGCGGGCGAGTGAACATCAAACCTATTCTGTGTTGACTGAACGCATACACTATGCGGAGCAAAATCCTGAAGAATGGTGGTTGGCTTTCTTGTTATGCATGCAAAAGCTAAGAGCGAAACAATCCCATATGCTGCGGCAGGTGCAGGCTATCGGTTTCTCGGGGCAGATGCATGGTCTGGTTTGTGTGGATGCTTCCCTGCAATGTGTACGCCCGGCCATCATATGGTTGGATTCGCGCAGCGTCACGGAATTGGAGCTGATTCGCAACAGCGAGGTCTATCCGCATCTTCTGCAATCAACCTTAAACCAGCCGGCAGCCGGCTTTGCATTCACCTCCTTGTTATGGATGCAAAAGCACGAGCCCCGGCACTATGAATCCATATACAAGATCATGCATCCCAAGGACTATCTGCGTATGAAGTTGTCGGGGGAAATCGCTACCGATGAGAGCGATGCCTCCGCCAGCGGTATTTTTGATACCGTTCACCGCAAATGGCTGTTTGATGTGATAGAGAAGTTTTCCCTGCGCAGCGATATCTTTCCGGATGTATATAATGCCTGCGATGTAGTTGGCAAGTTACAGCCGAGCATTGCAGAAGAGATCGGTTTACAGGCAGGTATCCCGCTGGTGGCGGGGGCAGGCGACCAGCCCTGCTACTGTATTGGAAACGGCTTGATTCAGGAAAATAAACTCTCTCTGAATATAGGATCCAGCGGGCAGGTGTCGGGTTTTGCGCGCAGTGTCAGGATGGACAATTCCTTTCGTACACAGACCTTCTGCCACGCCATACGAGATGCCTATTCCGTTTTTGCCGCCACGCTGTGCGCCGGTATGTCTTTGAACTGGGCTAAGCATAAGCTGTTTGACGGGTTGGATTATGCCCGGATGGATGCGCTGGCGGAAACGGTTGCAGCCGGCAGCGAGGGAGTTATCTACCTGCCCTATCTATCGGGTGAGCGCAGCCCTATTATGAACCCGAACGCCAAGGCCATGTTCTTCGGCCTACGCCTGCATCACGACCGATCCCATATGCTGCGCGCCATGATGGAAGGTGTTGTATACAGCCTGTATCATGGCTTTGAGGCATTGCAGGAGAGGGGATTTGATGCGGATTCTTTCATTGCTTCGGGTGCAGGCATCAAGAGCAGACTTTGGCTGCAAATGCAGGCGGATGTATTTGATAAGCCCATCTATACGGTAGTGAACGAGGAGCAGGCGACCGCCGGCGCTGCCATACTGGCAGGACTTGGCATAGGCCTATGGAAGGACTATGAGCAAGCCTGCGCACAATTTGTGCAGTACAGAGAGCAGGTCGCACTGCCCGATGCCGGCAGACACAGTCGGTATATGGAGGGCTTTGCACAGTATAAAGCCCTGTATGAGCAGACGAAGAATCTGATGGGGTAGGGATGGTATTCTTTTTGATGCACTGGGGCGTCACGCTTCTATATTTGAAAAAAACGTTCTTTATCCAAAACGATAAGAGAGCGTTTTTCTTTTTTGTGTATAAAATTTTTACTATTAGGACGGAAAATCACAAAAAACAGTCGGAAAATCGAATGGACAGAAATGGTTGAAATTTGTAAAATAATGATAAGATAAGTGCATATATAGGAGAATCAAATGGAATCCTGTTTATTGGAAATGAAGGATATCAATAAGAGCTTTGGTATTGTGCGTGCCTTGCGCTCTGCGTATATCAAAATGCAACGTGGTGAAGTCATGGCACTGATGGGAGAAAACGGTGCAGGCAAATCCACGCTTATGAATATTTTAAGCGGTGCAAGTCATCCGGATTCCGGTACCATATTGCTGGATGGTGCGGAGCAGAGCATTCATAACCCTATCAACGCAAGGCATTTAGGCATTGCAAAGATCCATCAGGAGCTGCAGGTTGTGCCGGAGCTCAGTATAGCCGAGAACATATTTCTGGGTAGGCTGAAAACAGGTGTGTTAGGTTTTGTACAAAAGAAGGATATTCACGCCGAAGCAAAACGATGCCTGGAGCTTTTGGAATGGAATGTCGATACCAATATGAAGGTCAAGGATTTGCGTATCGGTGAACAGCAGCTGGTGGAGATTGCCAAGGCGATATCCAGCGACGCGCGCATCATTATTATGGATGAGCCTACATCGGCATTGAGTAAACCGGAGTCTGAAAAGCTCTTTCATGTGATAGAAAAACTCAAAAAAGAGCAAAAGGGCATCATCTATATAACCCACAGAATGGAAGAGGTATTCCGTATTTCCGACAGCATTACCGTTATGCGTGATGGGGAATATATAGGCACTCGTCTTGTAAAAGAAACCACCGAAGATGAAATCATTTCCATGATGGTGGGTAGAGCGGTGGAGGATCAGTATCCCAAGCGCAATGTCACGCAGGGCAAAGTGCTGTTTGAGGTGAAAAACCTTTGTTTTTCTCCGCCGAAATCCAGCTTTAAACGCGCGATTAAAAATGTATCGTTTCAGGTACATGCCGGCGAAGTTTTGGGAATTGCCGGCTTGGCTGGCTCCGGCAGAAGCGAAATATTTGAATCCATTGTCGGACGTTATGCCGATATCAGCGGTGAAATCTATGTGGATGGTCAGAAAGTAAATATAAAAAAACCGAAGGATGCCATACGTGCCGGTATTTCTTTGGCAACAGAGGATAGAAAAGGAACCGGTCTGGTACTTGGACGCAGCATTGGCGAGAACATATCCATGCCGCAGCTAAAAAAATTCTCGCATTTGGGCTTTATGAAAAATAGGATGGAGCGCGAGGCATGGAAAAAGTACATCGAAAAACTGCGTGTCAAAGCGCCTTCGGCAGCTACTTTCGTAAGTGCGCTGTCCGGCGGAAACCAACAGAAGGTCATATTGGCAAGATGGCTTTTAACCAACCCGAAGGTACTGCTTCTGGATGAACCGACACGCGGCATAGATGTCGGTGCAAAAGAAGAGATTTATTTGCTCATCAATGAGCTTGCGGCGGCAGGCTTGGCCGTGGTGGTCATCTCCTCGGAACTGCCCGAAATCATTGGTATATCGGATCGCATCATCACTGTTTTTGAAGGGGAACTTACCGGCGAGGTGCTCAAGAAGGATGCCACGCAGGAGCTGCTTTTGGCAAAGGCGACGAAAACAAGCGAAGGAAATGGAAAACTATGACAGAGAAAACATGGAATCTAAAAAAAGTCAAACAAGTTGCGAAGCAGTTTCAGAGCTACATCGCTTTGATTGTGATTTTTATTGTGGCGACCCTCATCTCCGTCAAGGACGGTGAAAATATATTCCTCAGCGTGCGCAACCTGATGAACGTATTGCGTGCGGTGTCGGAAAACGGCATCATCGCCATCGGTATGACCATGATTTTGATATTGGGAGATATCGATTTGTCGGTTGGCTCCATCGTCGGTCTGGTTTCCACAGGCTGCGCGTCGTTGATGGTGCGCGATGGATTGGGATTGCTTCCCTCCGTTTTATTGAGCTTGTTGATTGGCGCGGCCTATGGCATGTTTAACGGACTTTGTGTAACCAAGCTAAAATTGCAGGCATTTATTGTGACGCTTGCGAGCATGAATATCGCCCGCGGTCTTGCCAGATTTTGGTCCAACGGCATCGGTGTGCCGCTTGCCTATGGTGATGGACCGGGCTATGCGCCGCCCGCTTTTGAGGTGTTGCAGGCACGTGCCTTTGGTGTCATCCCCGTGCCGGCAATCATATTTCTTGCGCTGTTGATTATTTTTCAGATTGTGCTGTC
>JBHADM010000114.1:0-4173 GCA_041855045.1 Bacillota bacterium
ATCGATCTTGCCCTTGCGTACAAATAAATATAAACTGTTAGCATGAAAAAAGCGCATAGATTAAATTAAATCCATGCGCGAAAATTGGTGGACCATCTAGGACTCGAACCTAGGACCGACCGGTTATGAGCCGGTTGCTCTAACCAACTGAGCTAAAGGCCCGCAAGCTAACGCTTGCGTTAGCCTTAAGGAAAAATGGTGACTCCTACGGGACTCGAACCCGTGTTACCGCCGTGAAAGGGCGATGTCTTAACCGCTTGACCAAGGAGCCATGAGTGAGTGTGTATGGTCGGGGTGAGAGGATTCGAACCTCCGGCCCCATGCTCCCAAAGCACGTGCGCTACCAGGCTGCGCTACACCCCGCCGTCCTGCAACGAGATGTCACAACGACAAAACATATAATACAATAATACGCCTGTATTGTCAACACTTTTTTATCAAAAAAAATATGATTATTCTAATAAATATAGTACTTTCCATATATAGTAGGATATGAATTAGCATGCACTGATATATGGATGAATGGATAAAAACTGTGCAGCCTTCCCCTTTGATACTGGAATAATACGAGGCTTAGACATCTAAAAGTTTCTTATATTTTTGTTATCTATGCACATAAAAACTTTTAACCCACAGATATGAAAACGCCTTTCCAGCCAACTTCGATATTATTGTTGGGCTGCCGCCATAGAGAATCTTCTTAGACCCGAATCTGCCGGGTTTACAGTCGGAATACCAAAGAATATTCATGTTCTCATATAGAATATGCGATGCAAAAATAAAGAGCAAACCTTTATACAGCAAAAAATACCCGCCCCTCCGCCGCCGTCTGTATTGCCGTTTTGTCTTGCCATCAGATACTGACACATCCAAAAATTGTTCACACAAAAACAAAGTGCGACAATGTAAAAATATAGAACTATTGTTATCCATCGGCTTGTTATTAAATACAGCATACATTTTTTGCCGTTGCGCACGATTTATTTTATCGCTTGAAATCATAGGCGATGGTGTTATAATAATAGTAGATACGCGATGCATAAAGGAACGCATTCTTTTTGTGTAAAGAACCGTTTTCCCTTGTATCTCAAAAAATAAAGGCGATAAGGATAAACGAAAAATGGAATACCGCATCGAACAAGACAGTATAGGCAAAAAACAGGTGCCAATCAACGTATATTATGGCGTACAGTCCCTGCGCGGAAAGGAAAACTTCAGCATCAGCGGGCAAACCTTACATCCCGAGATGATCAAGGCCTTGACCTACATTAAACGCGCCTGCGCCGTTATCAATTCCAAGGCAGGGCTTTTGGATAACGATGTGGAAGCCGCCATCGTTCAGGCCTGCGATGAAATTTTGGAAGGCAAGTTTTGGGATCAGTTTATCACCGACCCCATACAGGGTGGCGCCGGCACCACTGCGAACATGAACGCCAACGAAGTCATCGCCAACCGCGCCAACGAAATACTGGGCGGCGAATTGGGCAAGTATGACAGAGTGCATCCAAACGACCATGTCAACATGAGCCAATCCACCAACGACGTATATCCCACCGCAGGTAAAATCGGTGCGCTGAATTTACTGCCTCTTTTGGAACATGAGCTTTCCGCCATGGTGGCAAGCTTACTCGCAAAATCCCAAGAGTTTGACGATGTTATCAAAATGGGCAGAACACAGCTGCAGGACGCCGTTCCGATTCGATTGGGACAGGAATTCTTTGCCTATGCCAGCCTGCTCAAGCGCGATTTGGCCCGCATACAACGCGCCCGCACCGCCTTGCAGCATGTAAACATGGGCGCCTCTGCCGTAGGTACGGGTATCAACGTGGATTTGCTGTACTTTGTGGAAATCGTACCCGAAATCAGCCGTGTGACCAAGCTTGAACTCAAACAGGCGGATGATTTGGTGGATGCCACCAGCAACCTGGACGGCTTGACCGAAGTCAGCTCCTGCCTGAAAACACTTGCCATAGACCTATCCAAAATATCCAACGACCTGCGCTTGATGAGCTCCGGCCCCAGCACCATGGTGGCGGATATCATATTGCCCCCCAGACAGAACGGCTCCTCCATCATGCCCGGCAAGGTAAACCCTGTTATCCCCGAGGTGGTAAACCAGATCGCCTTCCGCGTTCTCGGCAATGATTTAACCGCCAGCCTATGCGCCGAGGGCGGGCAAATGGAGCTGAACGCATTTGAACCCATACTGTTCTACAGTTTATACGAATCCATCACCATACTGACCCACGGCATACATACCCTGCGTATCAACTGCATAGACGGCATTATCGCCAACCGCGAGAAGCTCAAGCACGATATGGAAAAGAGCGTGGGCATGGTAACCGCTCTGGTACCGCACATCGGTTACGAAAAAAGCTCCATCATTGCAAAACAAGCACTGGAAAGCGGTAAACCCATCCGTGCGCTGGTATTGGAAGCCGGCTACCTGACAGAAGCCGAGCTGGAAGAAATTCTCGATCCATGGGCGATGACCAGACCGGGCATCGCCGCCAAACACTTATTGCGCAAAAAGGTTGAATAGTGAAGAAAAAATATTACGCCGTAAAAAAAGGCAGACAAACCGGTATATTTGAAACATGGAGCGAGTGCCAAAGGCAGGTTATCGGCTTTGCCGGCGCCAGCTTCAAATCCTTTCCCAGTATAGAAGAAGCGGAGGCTTTCTTGTCCGGCGCGCAAAGCGCGAGCGACAGCAGCAATGCGGATATCGCCAAACAGCTTGACCATATAGACGCCGATACGCTTGTGGCTTTCGTGGACGGCAGCTTCTCCGCTGCAAAGAAACGATACAGCTTTGGTGCGGTGCTGCTGCACAGCGAGGGTGAAACCCTTCTTTCCGCAGCCTTTTCGGATCCGGACAAAATACATGCCCGCAATGTTGCCGGCGAAATCGAGGGCATCAAGCAGGCCATAGATTGGGCGATTGCCCATGGTAAATCCAAGATATTGGTGTACTACGACTACGAGGGCATCGAAAAATGGGCAACCGGCGATTGGCAGGCAAAGCAGCCCCTTACACAGGACTATGCCAACTTTTTCGCGGAGAAAAGTCAGCTTATACAGGTAGCGTTTCAGCATGTAAAGGCGCACAGCGGCATACGCTACAACGAAAAAGCAGACATGCTGGCAAAGCAGGCGCTGGAGAAGTGAAACAGAATATATCAACGCAAAACAGGAGCATGCTATCGCCTGCTTCTGTTTTGCGTTTTCTGCTTTAATGCCCTCTCTAAACACAAAAAAACAGTTCGACTTATGACTTTTGGAGAACTTCCTCTCAATTAATAGAAAAACCCACATAGGATAGTTCATGCACTACATTATACTTATGAAATGTCTTTTTGATTTCATTTAAAAGAGATACCCATTGATCATTTGAATTAAGCATTCTTTTTAGAATTAAAAAAATCGGAAAAGTTTTATTTTGTACCCCCCTTTATTTCTTTGATTTTCTTTATAAAGCTTAGGAATTGCCTGATAGTTTTAATAAGATTATTTTTCAATTGACTGTCAAAGCGATATAGATTAAATAAACGCTCAAGGCTAATACCTTCGATAAAATATTCTTTATTCGTGAGTTTCTTTAAACCAATTCCATACCCGGATATTCTGTAATAACGAACAGTTTTCAAAATATTTATAGCTTTATCACTATCATTTATTATTGGTTTATGGAAACTTGTCAATCCTTCAATTTGTTCATCACAGGATAAAGCAGGCTTTATACTAATACCTATTAAATTCCATACACTCTAACCAGTCCCTATTAGTAATGCTTCGAACCATCGGCTTTGTCAATTTGTTGATGGTTTCGCATAGTCGGTCAATTACATGGGATAAAGAATGAAAAAGTTCATTTCTAAATCCCATTGCTCGTATTTGTTTCCAAATTTGTTCGATTGGGTTCATCTCCGGTGTGTATGGCGGGATATGTGTTATCTGAATATTCTCCGGTATTTGTAACTCTTTTGATTTATGCCAAGCTGCTCCATCGCAGATAAGCAGAATCATATCCTCTTTGTATTTTTGAGACAGTTCTTCTAAAAATATATTCATACAATCCGTGTTGCAATAAGGCAATACCAAGAAAAAGTGTTCTCCTGTTTGGGGATCTACCGCCCCATACGCATATCGATATTCTCGAATATGATGGCAGGG
>JBHADM010000115.1:0-13890 GCA_041855045.1 Bacillota bacterium
AATTGAAAAGGCTTTGGGTTGTCTTATACGACTAATTTACAATTTGATACCGAATATACGAAGGCAAAAAGCTGGGAAACGCCATCATATGATACCCTTCCCAAGCGGGCTATACAGAACAAAAACCTGCATTTGCAGGCCTTGTTTTATCTACTGTACTCCATATAAATCTTTTCTCTGAATCCTTTTTGCTTAGCCATGCGCACCGACTCGCGCCGGGTTTCGACAAAGCCCAATCGCGCATAACAGGCGTAGGCGCCGGTGTTGGTATCCGCAACATCCAGCACATAGTGGGTATAAGGGGATAGCTTCATGCTTTCCTGCAACAGCTTGCTTGCCCAGCCCTGCCTTTGAAAAACCTTATCTACCGCCACAAACTCAATATATCCGGTGGATGGCGGATCATGCAGCGGCGCTTCAAACTCGCGGAATGTTGCGTAATACATCAGACGCCCGAACACGGGGCCGAAGTACCGTATGGCAGCGTGCTTTGCGCCCTTCATCGCGCGGCCCTTGCTGTCCGATATGGCAAGCACGGCTATCATCTCCCGGTCATTCTGCGCGAGAAAAAATCGCTCCGGGGCAATGCTGTCCGCCAGAAAGCGCAGTACGGCATCCCTGCCGACGTTTCGGACAAACGCAGCAAACTCTTTGTCAAAGGCATTGAGCAGTATATTGGCAATGCCTTCGCTGTCTGCCGCATTGCCCTGTCGTATTTGATATGTCGTCATTTTCACTCCAAATTCTCCGATAGTTTTTGAAACCAGTCTAAATGAAATTCCAGACTGGCAATGCCGTAATCCAATGCCGCCATTTCAAAAAAGGCAATATCCTCCACCGCCTGCGACAGGGAGGCCGCTTCGCTGACGGACAGCAGCAGGTTCTTTTTTTCGTTGTTTTCCTGCAGGTATTCGAGCACCGCCTGCTTCTCTTTAGCGAGGGCAATTTGTGCCTTTATTCCATGTAATGCGGCAAGCTCTGCCTGCATCTGCTCTACACTTTGCGCCAGCAGTGCCTTGCGCTGCAGCTTTGGCACCATGCCCATGAACAGCAACTTTGCCAAATCCATATTTTTCGTTTTGCCCATATCAATCGGGCTTTGCAGCCAGGCAGATACATAGTCTGCACCCTGCGCCGTGATATGATAGTACTTTTTCAGCAGCTTCTTTTCACTGACCTCCGTCTGCTCCACACAGCCTGCCTGCAGCAGCTTTTTCAATACGCTCTGTATGGTACCGAGACTGTCGCTGCATATGGACTGAAAATGCTGCCGAATTTGACCGCGCACTTCGTAAGCTGTCATGCTGCGCAAAAGCAGCAAACCTAAAATAACATATTCCATCGTTTTTCCCCCCTGTTTTAGTATATCATACCTTTTAGGTATAATCAACAATCGAATTCTAATCTCTTGCTTGGCCGTGCATTGTTTCGCTAAACAGACTGTTAAAACGGACTGTATGACGGCTGTATGCTGGAAATTTTATAAAAATTATGCTACACTGTTCTTGAGGTGACAATATGATCAATATGCAATTGGAGTTTTTTTCTCCAACATTAAACATGCGCACAAAGGTGAATGTTCTGCTGCCGGAGTTTGCTGAAATCACCGCTCCGCTGCCCGTCATCTATGTGCTGCACGGCCTGACCGGCAACTGTGATGACTGGATTCGTATGGGCAAGGCGCAGGCTCTGCTGCGCAACTATCCGGTGATTGCGGTGTTCCCCAGCGCACATAACTCTTTTTATAGCAATATGCGCTACGGGCAGGACTTCTATACGCACATTGCCCAGGAATTGCAGGACTATGTGGAGGGTCTGCTGCCGATAGACAGGACACAGCGCTATCTGTGCGGTTTATCGATGGGCGGCTACGGCGCGCTGAAACTCGCCCTGCGCGAGCCGGACAGATACCGTGCGGCAGGTGCTTTCTCGGGCGTGCTGGACATTGCAAATGAGGCAAACTTTGCCCGCTTTCCCAGAGAGCTCGAGGCTTGTTTCGGCAAGAGCGTGCCTGCGGAGGACAATCTGTTTGCACTGGCCGAAAATCCAGCCTGCCATACACTTCCTATATACATCGCCTGTGGTACAGAGGACGCATTGTTTATACAAAACGAGCGTTTCGTACAAGAGAATCCGCAGCTGCGCATAGACTATATCAAAGAGCCCGGCGCGCACGAATGGGTGTTCTGGGAGCGCCATTTGGCGAAATTCCTTTCCTTGCATTTTCAGGAGAAGACGGCGAACTAAGTAATGAAACTGATTGATTATCTGCTAAAAGAGGGCTACTTCATCTATCAGGAAGTGGCCAATACCTATTTGCTTTCCGGACAGATACTGGTGGACGGCAAGCGCATTACCGATGCCAACGCAAAAGTAAAGAAAAACCCCTATATACAGATACTGGACGGCAGCAACATGAGCTTCAGCACCGACGGTATGAAGCTCACCGAAGCCATGCAGCGCATGGGCGTGTTTGCCATGGGTAAAGACTGTATAGACTTTGTTGCCACACGGGGCGGCGTAAGCGAAAGCCTGCTGGGAGGCGGGGCCAATCGTGTATATACCTATTATCTGCAGGATCGCAACTTCAGCAGATCCCTGCTGCACAGCCCGCTTTGCGTGGCAAACATGGTACAGTATCAGCACAAAACATTTGATCCTTTGGGCACCATCGCACATATCAGGCAAAATGCCCCACACGCCCATCTCGCCGTAATACATGAGGGGCAGAACGGCGTCCGCAAGCTGCTTCCATATTTTCGTGAAATCATCGGCGCAGGTGAAATCATTTGGCATATCAAGCCGCTGAAAGAAATCAATATCCCGCTTGCCAAACGCCTTGGCGTAATCAACGAAAAAAGCTATCTGCCGTTTTTACAGCAGCTGATTCAGGAAGTCAACAGCATACCGGGCCTTGCCGTACAGAACATATGCGCCGGCGACCATACATACTATGCCGGTATGCCGGAGTTTTACCTCTATATACTCAGCGGTCTTGGCATACAGGGCTTCCATATGGACGATGCGTTCCTGCGATCGGTGATTCAGGAGGCCATCGCCAACACCAAGGTCAACAAGCACAGCTTTATCAAGCGCTTTGGTCATATTGAAGAGGACGCTCCCTCCCAAAGCCGACAGGAGGAATCCGTCATACCACTGAACACATACAAAAAGAAAGTCTCCTTATTTGATTTTTTGCGGCGAAAGAAACCCGCAGCAAAACCCACCGAGACGGCAGCTTCCTCCGACCAGGGCAAGCGTGAAACTTTGGAATAAAGCCACACAGACAGCGATTCCTAATATCTATACGAATGCCGGCTTGCGTACAGGAAGCGCAAGTCGGCATAATATTACAAAAAAATCGATTCTATTCCCAAAGGATAGCACAAAGTATGGGCAACGCCGTTATTCGCATGCAAGCATACGAAACGAGCATGCGCGTTTGGATGACACTTTTGTTTTATTTGGCTATGATACGCTATTCGCAAGAAAGAATATGCTGTATAATGAGTAGAGTTTTCAGTACAGCCCCGGAGGATGGATGATGTTGGAAAGTATGTATTTAGGACTCAGCGTGGTATTTCCGCTCGTGTGTTATATGTGCCTGGGCGGGCTGATTCGGTGCAAAGGCTGGGCAAGCGAAAATACTTTTGAGGATGTAAATAAAATCGTGTTTCGCGTATTCATGTCCTCCCTGTTGTTTTACAACAGCTATACCATAGACCGCAACAGCATATTCGGCGGAAATCATATCAAGCTGCTGCTCTTCAGTCTGTTTTGTCTGGCGCTGACCTATTATCTGTCGAACCGTATCAGCCGCCGAATGACTTCGGATCACAAGCGTGCCGCGGTTATCGCACAGGGCATGGTACGCAGCAATTTAGCCTTGTTCGGACTGCCGGTCAGCATCGCCATATACGGTGAGGGAAAGCAAGGCGAGCTGGCCCTGCTCATGGCCATCATCGTACCCATATACAATATACTGGCAGAGCTGGCATTGAGCCAAGCGGAGGATACAAAACCATCCATGCGCAAGACGCTGCGAAAAGTTCTATCCAACCCTCTGGTGGTCGCCGCGCTGCTGGGCTTTTCCATGAGCCTGCTCGGCATTCGCTTACCCGATATGGTAGAGGACACCGTACGCCGACTCGGTAATGTGACTACCCCCTTGGCGTTTGTGGTGATAGGCGGCAGCCTTGCCCTGCGCAATGTGCACTCCGACCGCCGCGCCATAGTAAGCGTCAGCTCCTTGCGGCTTTTTGTGCTGCCTGCGCTGATACTGCCATTAGGCTACCTGTTGGGTCTGCGCAGCTCGGCATTGCTAACCCTGCTCGTGGTGTTTGCCTCGCCCATTGCCGTATCCAGCTACACCATGGCGCGCGAAAAAAACATCGCGCCCACGCTGGCAGGCGAATTGGTTGCCGCCACGACATTCGGCTCGATGTTCAGCATATTCGTGTGGATTACAATATTAGGCACTTTGCAGGTGCTATAGAAAAGTGTACAGTGATTCGACTGAAAAGTGTATATTAAAATGATTGAAAAGTGCGCATTCAAGATATTGAAAGCTGTCATTTTTATAAATACAGTTTGCCTGATTAAAACCGCTTGCAAGCATTCTTTTCCCCACCAAAAATCCATCGCCAATGCGGCGATGGATTTTGTTATTCCTCTGCCATATGCGCCAGCTTGTCGAATGTATTGCCGTTGCGTATGGTGATTTGCTTATAAAAGGGCTGTTTGAGCAGCAGCTTGTGATAGGCGGTTTTCAAGTATTCGCTTTCGTCGTACTTTCCCCAGAATACCGCCAGCCTGCCTATGTGTATGACTTCCTGCTGCAGCGGCATGGTCTGTATGGCTTCCAGCATGGCGGGTCTATCCACCTCGTCGGAGTAGAACAGCACATCGCGCCGTGCGGGATTCTCCTGCCACCAGGCAGGCAGCGCATTCGCTTCGGCAATATAGTCTGCGGCTGCAAGCAGCACAAAGGGGATGGGAAATGCATAGTTGTTCTGCAGAAGCTTCTTTATTTCGGCTTTGACCGACAGCGTGTCCGCTTCGGTATCAAACAGCAGATTGCCGCTGTTGATATAGCTTTGCGGGTTCTTCATGCCCGCTTCGCGCAGCTGCGCCTTCAGCACAGCCATATTGACCGTATGTTTTCCACCCACGTTGATGCCGCGCAGCAGTAATATATAGCGCATATTAGACCTCCACTTTTTCCGGCGCAATCTGTTTCTGCTGTATTTTTTCTTCGCTGTATTCACGCAACAGGCTGTAGGCAAGCGATGTTACGGGAATCATAAACAAAGCGCCGAACAGCCCGAAGAAGCTCTGACCTATCACCACTGCCACCAATACCCACAAACCGGGCAGCCCTATGGCGCTGCCCATGACCCTGGGGTATATGACATTGCCCTCTATGGTTTGCACCACCAGGAACAGCAGTATGAAATAGAGCGCCAGCTCTATATTGCTGGTAGCGATGAGCAGAAAGCCGCATATGGAGGCAATCCAGCCGCCTATGATGGGTATGATGGCAAACACCGCCGTCAGTGCGCTGATCAGCAGGGCATAGGGCATTTTGAACAGAAGCATGCTCAGAAAGAGCAGCACGCCGAGTATCACAGCCTCCAGCACCTGGTTGGCGATGAATGTACGAAATACTTTGTTTGCCCGTTGAAACAGAGCCTTGATGCGGTCGGCGCGCGCCTCCGGCTGTGTGGCATAGAGCAGCTTGCGGCTCTGCAGACAAAGCTTGTCCTTGCCCAAAATGACATAAATCATAAACATGATGGTAAAGAATGTGCCAAGTACCGAAGAGAATACCGAGCCCACCACATTGCCGGAACCGATGATGCCGTTCATCAGGATTTGTCCGCCGGATTCTATCAAGCTCTGCACTTTTGCTGGATTGCCGGCATCGGGCAAAAGCTGCTTTAGAAGGATATCGCTGACAATGATGCCCTGCTCCTTGAGCAGACTGTTCAGGCTTTGCAGCAGCGCAGGCAGCCGCGTGATGACGATGTTCACCAGCTGGCCGATTTGCGGCAGTATCTCCGTGAGCAGAAATAGGATAACAGCGCTGATCAGCACAAAAACGATGAGCAGAGATAGCGCTTTTTTCGCCTTTTGCAGAAACGGTGTTTTATCCATAAAGCGCAGCACTTTGCGCTCGAAAAAATCCATGGGAATAAGAAGAGCATAGGCCAGCACCGCACCGGTCAGCAGGGGCGAAAGCACCATCGTCACATTCTGTATGCCCTTGGTAAGTGTGTTGAACTGGAATATAACAAAGCTGAACAGTATCAGCAAAAATCCCACGATGAGTATCTGTTTGCGGTTAAAGCTGTGATGCATGGCATTTCCTCCTCTTTGCTTACCATGGTAACACGAAAACACCAAGAATACAACGGAAACCGTTGGCAAGCAAATACGACAGAGATTGTATTTACACGGCAAATCCTGTAAAATAAACGGGCACATTACATCATTAGACCCTTGAAAGGATCCTTCATATGAAATATCGTTTTCGTTTTTTAACAGAGCGCCTGCTGCGTTTGGAATACCAGGAGGACGGCTTTTTTGTAGACGAACAGACAGCCTGCGTGCGCAACCGCGACTTCGGTGAAGTCGACGTGCAGGTTAGCCGTAAAGGCAATCTGATAGAATACAACACGGCGCACCTGCAGGTGCTGTACGACGAGCAGCCCTTCAGCCCGCATGGCTTGCGCATTAAGGTCAAGACCGATGCCAGCCTGTATACCAGCATCTGGCACTACGGAGAGCCGCTCCAAACACTGGGCGGCACGGCGCGCACACTGGACTTTACCGACGGTGAAGTGGCCATCAACGAGGGTTTGATCAGTCGGCACGGTTTCTCGGTGCTGGACGATTCGCACAGCGCACTGTTTGTGGACGGCAGCATCGTGCCTCGCAAGCATACAGGCATCGACCTGTATTTCTTCGGCTACGGCCATGACTACCAGGCAGCTCTGTGCGACTTCTATCAGTTGGCAGGCAAGACGCCGCTATTACCGCGCTATGCCCTGGGCAACTGGTGGAGCCGCTACTATGCGTACACACAGGAAGAATATCTTGCGCTCATGGACAAATTCGCCTCCAAAAACCTGCCGCTGTCCGTGGCAGTCATTGACATGGATTGGCACATTACCAAGGTGGATCCCAAGTATGGCAGCGGATGGACGGGCTATACATGGAACCGAGCGCTCTTCCCCGACCCGGTCGCCTTCCTTGCCGAACTGCACAGGCGTGGCATAAAGGTGACGCTCAATCTACACCCGGCCAACGGTGTACAGCCTTACGAGGAAGCCTATGAAGCCATGCGTAAGGAATTGGGCGTGCCTGAGGGCGAAGCCATAGAGTTTGACTGCAACGACCCTGTATTCATGCAGGCCTATTTCAAACATCTGCACCATCCGCTGGAGGAGCAGGGCGTGGACTTCTGGTGGATAGACTGGCAGCAGGGCACCATCAGCGGCGTAGCCGGCATGGATCCCTTGTTCATACTCAACCATGCGCACTTTGAGGACAACTCGCGCAAGGGTGAGCGTGGGCTTATACTCTCACGCTATTACGGACACGGCAGCCACCGCTATCCCATCGGCTTTTCCGGCGACACCACCATATCCTGGGAAAGCCTTGCCATGCAGCCGGCATTTACCGCACGCAGCGCCAACGTGGGCTACACCTGGTGGAGCCATGACATAGGCGGCCACTATGGCGGCAGCTATGACGAGGAACTCTTTGTACGCTGGGTACAGTTCGGCGTGTTCAGCCCCATCATGCGCCTGCATTCCTCCAAAAACAACTTCGGCAGCAAGGAGCCATGGCTGTGCACCATGCAAAACGAATGGATCATATCCCACTTCATGCGTCTGCGTCATCGTCTCCTGCCCTATCTATACACCGCCATGTACCGCACGACCGAGCAGGGGATCGCCTTATGCAAACCCGTTTACTATGAACATGCGGATTGTTTGGAAAGCTATGCAACCCAAAACGAATACTTCTTCGGCAGCGAGCTGTTGGTAGTGCCCATTGTCAGCAAATGCCTGCCAAGCATACAAGCCGCTGTAGAAAAGGCATGGCTGCCTGCCGGCCTATGGTTTGACTTTTTCCACGGCAAACGCTATGTGGGAGACGGTTTCCAAAACTTCTACCGCCGTATAGACGAAATGCCCGTACTTGCCAAAGCCGGCGCCATCGTGCCCATGACCGAGAGCATGGAAGCCAACGAGAATCCGGACAATCTTATCATCCGCATATTCCCCGGCGCAAATAACATGTACGAGCTCTATGAGGACGATAACAAGGCGTTGGTGGAGCGCAGACTGTTTACCAGGCTGCATTTGGATTACGAGCATGCCAAGTTCAGCATAGATCTTGTCGGCGACCACACGCTCATACCGCAAAACCGCAGCTACCTGTTGGAGTTTGTAGGCTTTGCGGACTGTACTTGCGCAAGCCATCCCGTGGAGAAAGAGGGCAATGTGCAGCGTATACGCCTGGATAAGCCCGGCAGCATACAACTTAGCCAAATGGCGCTTGCGGAGGAAGATACCCTCGCGCTGGCATATGACCGCCTTGCCAAGTCGAACATCCGCTACTTCCTCAAAGCAGATGTATACAAAACCCTGCAAAAAGAGGACAGAGCCACCGCCATCAAGAACATATCCGCCATGATAGACGATGCGGACATGCTGAAGTATTTGCTGGAAGTGCTGTAAAAAATATGCTTTATATTCCGCCCTGTAAAGGGCGGTGTTTTTGTATACAGATAAGCATACCTAACAGTTTTATCAGATAAGAAGTTTTTTGCTCTATCTCTAAGCTATTTCACAAAAAACATTTTGAACGCTATATATGATATAGTAAAAACTGTTCCATTATATACCTTATCTAAACATAATAATGTTTTTATTCATGCAAATAGTGTCATAAATTCACAAAAAAATATTGACATACGGAATGAAATTGGTATAATAAAATTAATGAAAGCGGTTACATTATTCTTCTGTTTCTCAATGACTGCTGTTCCGTATTCATCTGTCAATGAAAAAATATACTGTTGAAATGAGCGAGTTGTTATGAATATATATGACATCGCCAAGTTGGCCAATGTATCTCCCGCTACCGTTTCCCGTGTAATCAACAACAGAGGAAATGTGAAAGAAGATACCGCAAATAAAATCAAAAAAATCATCGAGAATACCGGTTATATTCCCTCTGCCACTGCAAGAAACCTAAGCGTTGGAGTATCCAAAAATATAGCATTTATCGTGCCTGATATTGAAAACCCTTTCTTTTCAAAGATATTGCACGGTATCAGCGACAGAGCAAGCTACTACAACTATAATGTGTTTATGTTTGGAAGCGACGAAAACATCGAAAAGGAACACCGTATATTAAAGTCACTTAGTAGTGATATGATATTGGGCATACTTGTGATACCGGTTTCACATGATGACATGATTACAGCGCAATATCTGAAAGAATTTGAGGAGAAAGGCATTCCTGTAGTATTAATTGACCGTGACATTCGAAATTGTTCCTTCCACGGCGTATTTTCCGAAGACGAAGACGGAGCCTATCAAGCTGTTAAATGCCTGATTGAAGAAGGTCATAAAGACATTGCAATTATTACCGGACCTACCACATCCAGACCCGGATTGAATCGTCTCATGGGCTACCAGCGCGCACTGCAGGAGCATGGCATTCCTCTGCGGGAAGAATACATGGTGTCAGGTGAGTTTAAACTGGAAGAAAGCTACCACGCAGCAAAGAAGCTGTTTGCTCTAAACCATGTGCCCACAGCCATTTTTACATCCAATAACCTGACCACGATAGGCGTCTTGCAGTTTATCCGTGAAAGCGGTTTAAAACTGGTAAGGGATATCTCTTTGATCGGATTTGATGATATTGATTATCTGAATCTGCTAAATATCAAGGTTAGTATTGTAGATAGACCCATTTATGATATGGGGTATCAGGCGATGGATTTACTGCAAAACAATTACCTTAAACGAGATGAAAACCGTTTGATTACACAGCGCATCAGCGCAAAAACCTGGCTTGTGAAGCGAGGCAGTGAAAAACATATACTATTCAAAGGAGTGAATGAACGATGAAAGCATTGGTGTTTGGAAGTTATGTAGTGGATCTGATGAGCAGATCTCCACGACTTCCGCAAAACGGAGAAACCGTTAAAGGTAATTTTTTCAAGATGGGTGCAGGCGGAAAAGGCTTTAATCAGTGTGTGGCTGCTCATAAAGCCGGCGCTGCCGTAGCCATGTGCACCAAAATGGGAAAAGATAATTTTGCGGATGTTGCTTTGAATGTAATGAAAGAGCTGGATATGCCCCAAAATAATATTCTCTATTCTGAGCATACACCCACAGGTATTGCACTCATAATGGTAGATGAAAATACAAGCGAAAATAAAATTGTTATCGTGCCCGGTGCTTGTGCTGAAATCACCACCGCAGAAATAGACGTGTTGGAACCGGTTATCAAGAGCTGCGATTACCTGCTTTTGCAGCTGGAAGTGAATCAGGACGCCAATGAATATATCGTTGAGCTTGCGAAACAAAACCAGTGCAAAGTGATATTGAACACTGCTCCTTATGCCCCAGTCAGCGATGATTTTCTGAGCAAAATCTGGTTGGTCACTCCGAACGAACATGAAGCGGAAGAACTGACAGGCGTTCATGTAAGCGACATGAACAGCGCCAAAAAGGCCGCAGAATTTTTTCATGCAAAGGGCGTTGAAAATGTAATGATTACATTGGGCGCAAAAGGTGTGTTTTTAAGCAATACGACGACCTGCGAAATCATCCCTGCCTATGCGGTTAAAGCAATTGATACCACCGGTGCAGGAGACGCTTTTAACGGCGGTATGCTGGCAGCTCTGACCGAGGGTAAAAGTTTAAAAGAAGCAGCTCTGTTTGGCAATGCAACGGCCGCGCTGTCGGTACAAAGATTAGGGACAACACCATCTATGCCCTTCCGAAAGGAAATAGATGCGTTTATAGAAGAACATAAATAAGGAAAGGAGGAAGCTCATGCTACGCGGCGTACCAGAGAACATCGGATCCGATCTGCTCAAAACATTGGCAGATATGGGTCATGGCGATATTTTAGTAATAGCGGACGATTTTTATCCGCCCATCAGCAAAACCCCCAACGGCAGAAGCATTCAGGCGAAAGGTAACACTGTACCGGAAATGCTGGATGCCATATTGAAACTCTTCCCCTTGGACGCTGACTACTGCACACATTCGGTGCTCTATATGATACCGGATGCAGATGCTAATATCAGCATAGACCGTCCCAGTGTTTGGGATAAGGTCGAACAGGTTGTTGTGGCAAATGGCTATGACAGCAAAACTGTAGGAACCATAGAGCGTACAAAATTCTATGCAAAGGCCGCCCATGCTTTTGCAACCGTTTGCACCAGCGAAAGAGAGCCTTATGGCTGCGTGATTATTCAAAAAGGCGTACTATAATTTAGGAGGAAACGTATGAAAAAGCTACTATCCATACTGTTGACCCTGCTGCTGATTATCCCCTTGGGAGCAGGTCTTGCAGAAAAAACATTAGACGGACAAGGCAGAGAGCTTAATATCATCTACCTGACTCCGTCCACCGCTTCCCAATTCTGGACCTACATCGGTATTGGCATTGAAAACGCCATGAAAGATGCAGAAGAGAAATATAATGTAAAGATCAACCTGACTACCGTTGGTCCTGCAGAGGAAGCACAGACGGAAGACTATATAACTGCTTTTGAGCAAAGTATCGCAAAACAACCGGATGCAATTATTACCGCTACGCTTGCAATTGATGCCACCGTGCCAAAAGCCAAAGAAGCATCGCGAAATGGCATTATCTTAAACTTTGTAAACTGCGGATTAGGTGTAGGCGACGACGGCGCCAATCAGGATTACTATAATCAGTTCTATTTCTGCTCCAACAACACCATAGGTGAAATGGCTGCACAAGCTTTCATCGATGCCATGGCAAAAAAGAATCTGCCGTTGGATAAAGGTATTGTAGGCATTAATATGAATATTGAAAACGAAGCATTAAACCACAGAATCCAAAGCTTCCGTGATTATCTGAGCCAAAACGCTCCCGGTCTGACACAGACAGATACCTATTACAACGGCAATGTGGTAGAAAACTCGCAGGCAAATGCTGAAAACATTATTTCTACCTATGGTGATGATCTTGTAGGAATGTATTCCGGCAACAACATTACCGGTGACGGTGTAGCGCTCGCTGTAAAGGGTGCAGGCATAGGAAGCAAGATTGTTTCTGTTGCGGTAGACTCTGACGATTTGGAAATACAAGCTTTAAAAGAAGGCAACATCGACGCCATTATTGTACAGGATGCCTATGTACAAGGATACAAGGGAATGGAAAATGCAATTATCACCCTGCTTGCAGGTGCCAATCCCGAAGCAGTAAAACAAGTAAACGTTCCTCCCGTTATCATTACAAAAGAAAATATGGAAACCACGGAAATGCTTGATTTACTGGATCCAACCAGATTAAAAAAATAAAAAACCGTATGGTGGGCATGGCGGACTGCCGACATGCCCACACATTCCGCACAAAGGAGACACGGAGCTTTGAAAGACTTAATTTTAAGAATAGAAAATATTCACAAAACCTATCCCGGTGTGGTTGCACTTAATGATGTAAGCTTCACGCTAAAAAAAGGTGAGGTCAGAGCTCTCGTCGGCGAAAACGGAGCCGGAAAAAGTACGCTTATCAAATGCATCATGGGTGTTGAAAAAGCTGATTCCGGCCATATATATATGAACTACAACCAAGAGTGGATAGAAAATAACGATGCATTGGAAAGCCAGAGTCATGGTGTATTTGCAAACTACCAGCACGTTAATATTGCCCCTGAATTGAGCATAGCGGAAAATTATTTTTTGGGGAGACATCCCAGAACAAAATTTGGGACGGTAGATTGGATTAAAATGAATGCCGACAGCCAAGCTGTTATTGATAAATTCAAAATGAATGTTAATTCTAAAGATACCATCAAAATGCTGCCCATTGCAATGCAGGCGATGGTAACCATCAGCAAGATATCCGTTAATGAAGACATACGTCTGGTGATATTTGATGAACCCACGGCATTGTTGGAAAATGAGAAAGTGGATATTCTTTTTGACTTTATTCGAGAATTAAAACAAAAGGGAGTCAGTATTATATATATCTCTCACCGTTTGGAAGAAATCATGGAAATATGTGATAGCGTGAGTATATTAAAAGACGGACAATATGTTGATACCAAAGATATAAAAGATGTCAATAAAGACATGCTGATATCCATGATGGTCGGAAGACAGTTAGGGAACATTTATCAAATTCAGCATTTCCCTCCGCAGCAGGAGTTATTAAGAATAGAGAACTTTAGTGACAGCAAACACTTTAAAAATATAAGCTTCAAAGTACATTCCGGTGAAATTGTAGGATTTGCGGGATTAGTAGGAGCCGGGCGCAGCGAGCTGATGAATGCAATATTTGGTGTTGATAAGCGTTTAAGCGGTGAAATATATATCAAGGGAAAACAGGTCAATATAAACAATCCCAGTGATGCTATGAAAAACAGACTGTGCTACTTAACTGAGGATAGGCGGGCCAACGGTTTGGCGCTCAATCTGAACATCAAAACCAACATCAATATGAGCTCCTATAAAACAATAGCAAAAGCAGGTTGTATCAGCTTAAAAAAAGAGCGGGAAAGAGCAAAGAAATACAGTAAGCTTGTAAATGTAAAAACCCCGAGTATTTTGCAATTGGTTTCAAATTTGTCAGGAGGCAACCAACAAAAAGTGGTTATTGCAA
>JBHADM010000116.1:0-10844 GCA_041855045.1 Bacillota bacterium
AGCGAAAGCGAAACAATTCCAAAAGATTCGGAGGCAGAGATAAAAGAGAATGCAAATGCGAAATCAGAGGAGAGCGCAGCAGAAGAACAGCAAAACCCGACTTCCGAAACTGCAAATGATGAAGCGGAGATGCAAGGGTAAGCATTAAAAAAAACGAGTAGAGGAATTGTCCTCTACTCGTTTTTTGTGTTGTTCACTGCAAACAAATTATACCCTTCCACCCAAAACCTGCCGTTCTCATGGCACAATATACAGATTGCCCCGTTATCGACCGGTGCGTCCGCATGAAAATTCCGATCCAAGCCTTCTAAGATGCACTGTATGGCAGAGCTGTGAGATACCAGCAGCAAACGCTCTTTATCCGGATTCGCGGCAACAATATCCTTTACCGTCTGGTTTACTCTGTTTTGAAAAGTTGAAAAATCCTCGGCGATATGGTAGGGGTCAAACTTTGCGCAGAGATTGATACGCGTTTTTTCGTCCAAGTCTTTTGAAAGTGTAGAATCGTTTAAAATCCCTTTTTCCAGAGCCTGCTTCTTTATCTGCTCCACAACGGCCGCGCCCTCCAGGCCTTCAAAATAGCCAAAACCCACTTCTCGCAGTCCGGGACATCGATGCACCTTCAGCTTCTTCTCGGCAGCTTCCAAAAACAGATAGGCTGTGTCCATTGCGCGTCCCAAGTCGCTGGAATAGACGATTTCAAAGGGAATATGTGCAAATACCTTGCCGCTTTTTTTGGCAAGTGCAATTCCGGCATTCGTCAGCTGGGAGTTTGACCAACCTTGCCATCGTTTTGCTACGTTGAACCAGGTTTGTCCGTGGCGCAAAAAATAGATGCTTTGCTTCATGGCTTAATCTCCTCTAAATAGGCGGCATAACGCTTTTGTATTGCTTGATACAGCTGTGCTTTCATCGTGCCGTGCGCATCGAGATTAAACTTGGGATCTTCCCAATTGGCAGGATCATATCGCCATACTACTGTGGTGCGTTTATCCTCTTCCTCCCATGCGTAACGGGGAAATAAGTGTGCGTGCAATACGGGATAAGAGTTGCTGAGCAGATTATAATTGATGCGTATGCAACCCAGCACATCCATCATGGCGTCGCCAAGCAGGCTCATTTCCATTAGATACTTTTCACGCTCAGCCAAAGGCATATCATTGATGGAAAAATAAGGAATTTTGGAAAAAAGCACGCAGTATCCGGGTAAAAACTGCGAATAAGATAACTCTACATAGCTGGTTTCAAATTCAAACAAAAAAACATCTTTTGTAGTGTCCATGGCGGAATGCTTCATACGGTACCTCCGGAAAGTATTGTCAGACTATATTATAACATGTTTTATATGCAAAATAACGCAAATAAGATATTGACAATCCGCTCTATTGTCGCTATTATAATAGTATCAAAAATGATAATAATTATGGGTAATTGCTATTATTTTACAATAAAATGGAACTACCTTGGAACGAAAACAGGAGAAACTATGAAGGTTACAAAAGAACGTTTGGAACAAATGTGTTATGAATTGCTTCAAAAACGCGGCGTTAGCTTACAGGATATCGCCGATATCGTATATATATTGCAAGAAAAATATGTGCCTCACCTAAACATGGAAATGTGTATCGACTCCGTACAAGCTGTGCTGCGCAAGCGTGAGGTGCAGCATGCGGTGATTACCGGTATCGAAATCGATATGGCTGCGGAAAACGGCCATCTTTCGCCGGAACTGACGGAGATTTTAATGCGTGACGAAGGGCTCTACGGCATAGACGAAATCCTTATCTTATCTATAGTGAATATTTACGGATCCATCGGTTTAACTAACTTTGGATATGTAGACAAGCTTAAATTGGGCAAAATAAAAGAATTGGATTCCGAAAAAGGCTCTCATTGCAATACCTTCATTGACGATATTGTAGGCGCTATCGCTGCGGCTGCGGCTTCTCGCATTGCACACGCCAACGGACAATGATAATCCTGAATTGCCCCTTCCCAATCCCGGAGATTCACACAGGCACAGTATATAATTGAATATTATATTTATGCAAATTTAGGCTTTGAATATACATTTTTATCTTGTATATGTGCGTTGGATTGCATAGGGGGGGTTGCGCAAATACGGCTTATTAAGCCATATTTTTATGCGGCGATTGACAAATGGTTTTATTGTTTGTATACGAAACAATGTATTTTTTATAAAAAACTCTTGTTTTACAATTTTGTATTTGTTATAATAATAAAAGAGTAAAAACTCAAAATCAATATTGGAGGATGACACACATGAAAAAGTTAACTGCATTACTTTTGGTACTTTGCATGATGTTAGGCATCGCAAGCTTCGCAAACGCAGAAGCAAAGGGTTCTGGTCAGGTGATTTTTGGCAGCAGCACAGAAATCTCAGGTGACTGGGCGCATGGTGCTATTTGGACAAACAATGCTGTGGACAACATGATTCGTGGATTGATTAACGATTACGGAACAGTAATGTTTGATAAGAATGCTGAATTGGTTGTGAACAAGACAATTGTAGATGGAGATATCCAGTCTGTTCTCAATGAAGACGGAACAAAGACCTTTACTGTAAAGATTCAGGAAGATCTTGTGTTTAACAATGGTACCCCGATTACCGCCGAACATTTTGTTGCTGCGGAATTGCTTTTCAATCATCCCACCCTTAAGGCAATGGGATCCAAGGCAACTTCTCATACAACGATTGTCGGTGCAAAGGAATACCAGGATGGTGCATCGTCTGTTATGTCCGGTGTAAGACTGTTGGATAAATATACTTATTCCGTAAGCATTCTGAAAGACAAGGTTCCTTTCTTCTTCGAATTAAGCTATGCTGCATTTGGACCTATGTCTATTGAAATGTGGCTGGGAGAGGGCTATTCCGTAAAAGACGACGGCCAGGGCGCGTATATTGAAGGCGATATGAGCGAAGCCGCACTCAAAGATAAAATCGAACATGCACGTTTCCTGACAGAAGGAAGAATAACTGCAGGCCCATATAGTCTGGTTAGCTATGATAAGGCAGCAAAACAGGCTGTATTGGAAATCAACCCGAACTATAAGGGCAACTTTGAAGGACAAAAGCCTTCTGTACAAAAGATTATTGTAACCAAGGTCGAAGACGCTACCCAGTTCGACTCTTTGACAACCGGCGGCGTAAACATGCTGCAAGGTTTGACTGGCGGCGAGTTTGTAAATAAAGCGCTGGATATCGAAAAGCAGGGCGGCTTTAAGACTGTGAACTACGATCGTGCAGGTTATGGAAAATTGATGTTCCAATGCGATTTTGGTCCTACACAGTTCCAGGCTGTTCGTCATGCAGTAGCACACTTGCTCAATCGTCCTGACTTTGCAAACACCTTTACAGGCGGTTACGGTTCTTTGGTTCATGGGCCATACGGTATCGCTATGTGGGTATATCAGGATAGCGAAGAGGAATTGGCAGAGAAGCTGAATGAGTACAGCTATTCACTGCAGGAAGCTGAGAAACTTCTTGTAGAAGACGGTTGGGTACTTGCTGCGGATGGTTCCGAGTACAAATCCGGTATACGTTATAAAGAAGTTACTGCTGAAGAGGCAGGCGACTATGTGCATAATGTAAAAGTCGGCGATAAAATTTTAATGCCTTTGATTATTGAATGGGCATCTACAAGCAACAACCCTGTTTCAGAACTTTTAAGCACCATGCTTGCAAAGAACCCGGATGTGAATACAGCCGGTATGGAAATCCGTCAGGCTGTTATGGACTTCTCTGAGCTTCTTAACTGGATGTATCGTGACAGTTCTGTAGATGCAAAATATGCAGTAAAAACCTATGGTATGTTCAATCTCGCATCTAATTTCCCGCCAGGATATGTATACACTCCTTGGTATACAAGTAAACCTGAAGAATTGGCACAAGGCTTTAACGCAAACTTCATACTGGATGAACAATTGGATAAGCTTTCCAATGACATGGTTTATGGCATAGAGCCTACCGACAAAGAAGGATATCGTAAAATCTGGGTAGAGTTTATTGCTCGTTGGAACGAATTGCTTCCGGAAATCCCACTGTATAGCAATATCTACTATACAATATTCTTTGATCAGTTGGAAAACTATGAAGAAAACCCATATTGGGGCTTTGAAAGAGCAATTGTATACGCAAACATTAAATAATATTTTATATTTTGCATGGGCGGGGGGTTATACCCCTCGCCCTATATGCCTAAAGAGATTTGTAAGATGATAACGGTAGGTTAGTATTAACTAAGGCTGTTTTTTGCTTGAAATTGACTTAGGTAGAAAACAGAAAGGTCGGTGCACTAGTGAAAAAATATATTTTACAACGTTTGCTATATATTGTGATTGTATTTTTTATTGTGTCCTTATTTATGTATTTGTTGTACAATCTGATTCCAACAGATCCTGCGAGGGCAGAGTTAGAAGGGCAGCGAGCGCAGCTGACTGCGGAGCAATATGCTGCGCAATATGCACAGATTCGTGAGCGTCTCGGGCTGGATGATCCCCTGCTTTTACGATATGCAAGGTGGATTGGCTTTGCACCCAACAAAAGCGGTGTTATAAATGGCTTGTTACAGGGTAATTTTGGGTATTCCAATTTCTTTAAACAGGAAGTAAAGGCTGTTATAAAAGAACCCATGATCTATACCATGTTCATCAACATCTTTGCAACTATTCTTGCATTGGGTATTACAATACCTTTGGGAATAAGAATCGCTGTAAAGAAGAATTCAAAGCTGGATAAGTTTACCCAGGTTTTTTCAATTATCGGCTATTCCATTCCGATTTATATTACTTCGCTTGTTTTTATTTTCTTTTTTGCGATGGTTCTTCGTTTGGTTCCGGTAAACGGCATGAAAACGCCGGGTTCTGATTTTGTTGGTTTGCAGTTCTATTTGGATAGGCTGTACTATTTGCTGCTTCCGCTTGCAGTTATGACCTTCGCTTCTTTGGGAGGTATGACAAGATATGTAAGAGCCGCCATGATTGATTGTTTGTCTATGGATTATATTCGTACAGCAAGAGCAAAAGGTGTAAAGGAAAAAACGGTTATTTACTCCCATGCATGGAGAAATGCGCTATTGCCAATTATTACCGTTGTAATAGGATGGTTCTTGGGGATCTTCTCCGGTTCCGTTATAATAGAAGAAACATTCAGTCTCAACGGTATGGGCAAATTGTACATTCAAGGTTTACGCAATAATGACTACGAACTGGTTCTTGCCATGCAAATGTTCTATACGGTTATCAGCTTAGTCGGGGCGCTGCTTACGGACTTGAGCTATGGTCTTGTTGATCCGCGCGTTCGTGTAAACAAGTAAGAGGAGGAAACCAATGTTAAATCTAAAAAAATATAAGATTCAGCCTCTTAACTGGTTCAAGAGAATGTTGGGTATGAACAGGAAAGAGCTCTCATTTGCTGAAGAAGAAGCGCTGCAAAGCCCATTGCGGATGATTATTAAAAAATTCTTTTCCAATAAATTATCTCGTTTTGGGTTTATTGTATTTGTTTTAATCTTTCTTTTTGTAATGATAGGACCATACTTTTTTCCGATTGATTTAAGCTATCAGGATAATACGCAGGCGAATGTACCGCCCGGTGCGAATATGATGCAGATTCCCAATGAGCTGAAAGGAAAGATACGTAAGATCATTCCCGGTATTACCTTTGCGTTGGGAATTGACACAGATGGAAAATTATATATCTGGGGTCATACGGCTGTAACAGAGGAGATTAATTTAAAAGATATTCCAAGTGAAATAGCAGACGTTAAAATTGTTGACGGTGCTGCCGGATATGACCATGTTGTTGTAATGGATGAAAACGGAAAGCTCTATACTTGGGGCAGTACGCGTTTGGGTCAGGATAAATACCCCAATGAAATCCAGACAGCGATGAAGGACGGCGTGAATCTTAACTTTCAGTTGATCGAAGCCGGCAATCAGTTTACCGTTGCATTGGACGAAAAAGGTACGCTGTATGCGTGGGGCAATACGAATATCAACGATATCAAGATCAAAAAAGCGTTTGCAGAAACAAAATTTAAATCTCTTTCTACAAATATCAATAACTTTTTGAGTCTGACAGAGGATAATGCAGTAGCATATGTAGGGCGCCAAAACAATGCGTACTCATCTATGCCGAGCGGCTTGGATAGTGGAGTTGTCGATATTGCTTCAACCGCATTTACGAATGCGGCTGTAAAGGAAGACGGGAGCATTCTTGTATGGGGCAATGTTTCCAAAAAAGAGAATATGATTCCGGAATATGAAGGTAAGATCATAAAACTGCTTGGAGGCAGATACCATTATACGATGCTCACCGATACCGGGAAGGTATATAGTTGGGGCGATAACTTCTACAACCAGGCAAAGGTTCCCGGAAATATTCAAGGGAAAAATATCAAGGATATATTCGTTGGTTACTACCAGAATTATGCATTAGATGAAGATGGAAACGTATATACATGGGGATTGAATAACCATATTTTGGGAACAGATAACTTTGGACGTGATATTCTGACACGTATTATTAATGGTGGTCAGGTTACCATGACAGTAGGCGCAATTTCTGTTATTATCTCCTTGATAATCGGTGTTAGCATGGGTGGTATTGCAGGCTATTTTGGCGGAAAATTAGACATGCTTATTATGCGTTTATCTGAAATCATAGGCGGTTTGCCGTTCTTGCCGTTTGCATTGATCTTATCGGCAATTATTGGTACTCGATTGTCCGTAGAGCAAAGAATGTATCTCATTATGATTGTGTTGGGTGTACTCTCATGGCCGCCCCTGTGCCGACTGGTAAGAGCACAAATCCTTGCTCAACGTGAAATGGAATTTGTAACCGCTGCCAAGGCGATGGGAGTCAAAGAACTTACCATTGTGTTTAGACATATCGTTCCTAATGTCATTTCCGTTATTTTAGTATCTGCAACACTTTCCTTTGCATCCAGTATGTTAACGGAATCCACACTCAGTTATTTAGGCTTTGGTATTTCACCTCCAACGCCGACATGGGGCAATATGCTGCAAGGGGCAAACAATTCCATTGTTATCCAGGCATACTGGTGGAGATGGGTATTCCCGGCATTAATATTAAGTATATGCACCGTATGTATCAATCTGATCGGCGACGGCTTGCGTGATGCAATTGATCCAAAATCTAATGAAAGGTAAGGAATAATAATGGCATTACTTGAAGTTAAAAATCTAATGACACATTTCCGTACCAAAAGAGGAATCATCAAGGCAGTGAATGATGCCAGCTACTCTGTGGAAGCAGGTAAAACACTTGGTATCGTTGGCGAAAGCGGTTCTGGTAAGTCCGTATCTGCACTAACCATACTAAAACTTTTGGATGCCAACGGCTTCCTTGCATCTGGTCAAATTATTTACGACGGTAAAGATATTACAAATTTGGAAATAAAGGATTTGTATAAGCTTCGCGGAAACTCCATATCAATGATTTTCCAGGAGCCTATGACCAGCTTGAATCCCGTATTTACTATTGAAAAACAGGTGTCCGAGCCTTTCATTATCCATCAGGGATTGTCTAAGGAAGCGGCCGCAAAAAAAGCAGTGGAGATGCTCCGAGATGTAAAGATTCCCAATCCGGAAATCGTAGCAAAGCAGTATCCGCATCAATTATCCGGCGGTATGCGTCAAAGGGTTATGATTGCAATGGCTTTGGCATGCAAACCGAAACTGCTCATTGCAGATGAGCCTACCACGGCGCTGGATGTAACCATACAGGCGCAAATACTCAAGCTGATGAATGACCTCAAAAAGGAAAAAAACACAGCCATACTCTTTATTACCCACGACCTTGGCGTCATCAACCAGATGGCGGATGATGTAGCCGTTATGTACTGCGGCCAGATTGTGGAAAAAGCGCATGTGCGCACTGTGTTTGATAAACATTGCAAGTATTCACATCCTTATACCGAAGGCTTAATGAACTCCATCCCAAGGTTGGATACCCCGACTGGCGCCAAATTGGATGTTATTGAAGGTGCGGTACCGCATCCTTTGGATTTACCAAAGGGCTGCAAGTTTGCGCCGAGATGTAAGTACGCTACCGAGCGTTGCATGAACGAAGAGCCGCAGTTGGTTGACCTGGGCAATGATCAGCAAATTCGCTGCTTCTACCCAAATAAGGAGGAACGTCGTGCAAAATAATAAGCAAGTGTTATTTAAAATCAGCAACCTCAAACAACATTTTCCTCTAAAGAAAAAAGATTTGTTTGTAAAGGCCAATGACGGTATAGATTTAAATATTTATCAGGGCGAAACCTTGGGCTTGGTAGGCGAATCCGGCTGTGGTAAATCCACATTGGGCAGAACCATTTTGCAGCTCTATAAGCAAACTGACGGCAGAACCATGTATTATGGTCGCAGCCTTTTGGATGTCGCACCGGAGTATATGCTGTATACCATCAAACGTTTGCCCAAGCTGAAAGCAGATCTGAAAGATTTGCAAGTGAAGCTTGCCGAAGCAGAGAAGGCCTTTGAAAATAGAACGAGTGAAAACGAATTCCAACTTACTGCACAGCTGCAGGATGCAAAGCGTATAGCGCATAATGCAACGCTGGATGTATGCAACATCGTAGGCGGATTGCTGTCGGCAAAGGATTTGGCTCCTGTAATGCAGGCATATACAAAGCTCTATACCATGGCAAAAGAGAAAAAAGGCTTGGTTGCTAAAATGAAAACAGCGAACACCAAGCTGGAGGATGTGCTATATCAGGAAAAAGGTGAGTCCGGCAAATCCAAAAATCTGCAGGATACAA
This sequence comes from Bacillota bacterium, assembly GCA_041855045.1. GTDB lineage: Bacteria > Bacillota > Clostridia > Christensenellales > Aristaeellaceae > JAAZPT01. The sequence goes on from JBHADM010000116.1 coordinate 8,808, forward strand.
TTGCTGCATTGCAAAAAAAAGTAGATGAAAGCAATGCCAAAATCGCCGAGGCAAAGAAAGAAATCGAAGCCTTGCGTACTCCTTTAAAGGGCACTGAAGAGTTTGATAAACTGGATGTGCATCTGGATGAAGGTGTAGACTTGGCAAGACTGAGTTATGAAGAAATGCGCCACCTTAGAGTGGATATGCAGCTCATATTCCAGGATCCCTATTCCTCTTTGGACAGCAGAATGACCGTTGCACAAATCATTGGTGAAGGCTTGCTAACACATGAATTCTTCGCAAGAAACGACGACCGCATGAAGGAAAAAGTGTTGCAGACTATGGCGGACTGCGGCTTGGCACATTATTTCCTACACCGTTATCCGCACCAATTTTCAGGCGGACAGCGTCAAAGAATCGGTATTGCCAGATCCCTGGCAGTAAGCCCGCAATTTGTGGTGTGCGATGAAGCGGTTTCCGCGTTGGATGTATCCATTCAGTCACAGATCATCAACCTGCTGCAGGAACTCAAAGAGAAGCAGAACCTAACCTATCTCTTCATTACCCATGACCTTTCAGTGGTAAAATATATTTCAGACCGTATTGCCGTCATGTATTTGGGTGTAATTGTGGAATTAGCCAGCTCTGCAAACATCTTTTCCAATTCTTTGCATCCCTATACAGAGGCCCTGATTTCCGCTATTCCGACTGCGGATGAGAATCAAACCCGTGAATTGGTTATTTTAGAGGGCGATATACCAAGCCCTGTTAATTCGCCTAAAGGATGTAAATTTCATACTCGTTGCAAGTATGTTACTGACAAGTGCAAACATGTAGAACCGGAATTGATGGAACTGCAGCCGGGTCACTTTGTGGCATGTCACTTCCCTTTGATTAAGGAATAACAGGGAGAAGGCAAATGCTTTTTAAAAAACGAATTGAGCGTGCCTTTTCTTGGATGAAAGGCAACAAAGAGTCGAATGTGCAGACAGAAGAGGAATTGTATTTGGAAAAAGGGGATTTTACATCTCTTACCATTGCAGGCTTACTCACTATACTCATTCCCTCGCTTATAGCGCTTGCGGTAATTGCAGGCATCGCCTTGTTGATATTCCTGTAATCAATAAAAAAATATTTTACAGACACTCTGCATATGCAGAGTGTCTTGTATTGAACGAATATATATATTTTACTGCAGATATTGAATATCTGCCCTTAGAATATATATTCGCTTGAATCCTGTGTATAGTATGCAGTATTGTACGAATTTACTTATCTGTATTCTGTTGCATTTCGGCGCAAAAAAATCGTTAGAGAGCCTGTTGACACTCTAACGATGGTTTATTATTTTTCTTCCTTCATCAGCTCGTGGCTGTCATCGTCAGCCAACTTCTTGGCTACGATAAATCCTATGATGAAGCTGACTACACTGATTACAATTTGCAATACCGTAATGGATGCAAAATCCACATTCATAAACACCACTACGGGGCTGGCAATGACCAAACCTAAGATGCCGCAATAAGTGTAGGTGAAGTAATGCTTGAGCAGATATTCTATCAGCTTTGCCACGAAGAATATACCTAGCAGCACACCCACTGCAAAGGGCAGCAATATCAATAATTCTGTTCCCATTGCGGCAAGATTAAAGCTTCTCAAGGCGTTTACAAAATTGGAAACACTTGCCAGTATGCTGTCATAAAATCCAAGCAATACCATAATCATGGAGCCGGATACGCCGGGGATGATCATGGTTGCGGAAGCAATAGCGCCGACAAATACCATTAGTATCATGGTGCCGATATTGGGTGTTACGGTCTGTGCAACGCCGGCGCCTTTGAGCAGCTGTAAACCTACAACTAAAAGAAAGAACAGTAGCGCAACCGTAATGCCAATTTTGTCAATCTTCTTTTTATCCATATGCTTGGCAATTGCCGGAATACCGCCCAATATCAATCCTATAAAGGCAGTATTGGTAGGCAGTGAGTAGTTTTTAAACAGATAGCTAAGCAGCAGCGCGCCGCCGCCTATGCCAATCAGCATACCAAGTAAGTA
>JBHADM010000117.1:0-14176 GCA_041855045.1 Bacillota bacterium
CATTCTATTAAGAATGTGCTATAATGGATTTGGGAATTTTATAACATTTTTCTTACTTTCGCCCTCGTTTTGCCAAGTGTGTTTTTGCAGGCGCGCAAAAGCGGTAAAACGATGCGCCCTATCCATTCAGCTAAGGCATTTATGAACTATATCTTTTATCTCATTCGCAATCATTTTCAATATAACGCTCACCCAACTTTCGTTTCAAAACAAAATATTTGGGAGGTTTCAATGCATTCTTGTAAAAAGCTGTTGACAGGCACTTTGCTTGTTCTGCTTTGCCTGCAGCTGCTTATCCCCTCCGATGTGTTGGCACAGAGCCTGTATCGCTTGCAATACTCCAGCGTATACATCAGTGTACGCGGCGAGGTAGCGATGCTCCGCGGCAAAGGCAACCTGCCCCTGGCAAGTCAAACCACCAAAAAAACCAATCCCGCCCTATACGATTTGCTGCATGGGCAGTGGCGCACACCCCAAGTCAAGACCATTGTGATTGAACAAGGCGTGTCGCTGCCGGCCGATGCCTCAAATCTGTTTTCGGGTTGTAAATACGAAATTATTTTTCCGGAAGTATACAGTACTTCTCATGTAAACAATATGTCGGGCATGTTTGAGCATGCCACGGCGGCCGACCCCGATGTCAGCCGCTGGGATGTGAGCAATGTCACCTCTATGCGCGCCATGTTCAAAGGCGCACAAAAAGCCAATCCCAATGTCAGCCGCTGGGATATGAGAAAAGTTGGCAATGTCAGCCACATGTTCAATGGCGCCGCCTCCGCCAACCCGGATGTCAGCGCATGGAATGTCAGCAATGTCAGCGATATGAGCTTTATGTTTGCCAACACGCTTGCCGCCAGCCCCGATATCAGCGGCTGGGATGTCAGCAATGTCAAAAATATGGAGAGCATGTTTGACGGCAGCCTTGCCAACCCCGACCTTAGCCGATGGAATGTGAGCAGTGTCGAAAATATGAACTATATGTTTCGCGAGGCTCTGTATGCCAACCCCGATGTAAGCAATTGGGATGTCAGCCGTGTTCGCGAGATGAACTCCATGTTCCACGGCGCCATATCCGCCAACCCGGATGTGAGCCGCTGGGATGTATCCAGCGTGCAGGATATGGGGCACATGTTCCACAGCGCTGCGATTGCAACGCCGAATGTAAGCAGCTGGAATGTGAGCAATGTACAAAGTATGAACAATATGTTTCAGGATGCGCCCTTGGCCAATCCTGATGTCAGCGGCTGGGATGTCGGCAAGCTGAAAACCATGAGCTACATGTTCGCCGGCGCCATATCCGCCAACCCGGATGTATCCGGCTGGAACACTGCCAATGTGACGCAGATGCAGGGTATGTTCAGCGGCGCAAGCAGCGCCGACCCGGACGTGAGCGGCTGGGATGTATCCAAAGTAAACGATATGAGCTACCTCTTTGCAGGTGCAAGCGTCGCCAATCCCGATGTCAGCGGTTGGGATATGAGCCACGTGGGTAAACTGACAGGCATGTTCGAAAGCACAAGGCTTGCCAACCCGGATGTCAGCAACTGGAATGTCAGCAGCGCAGAGGATATGACCTATCTGTTTGCCGATGCTATCGCCGCCGACCCCGATGTAAGCCATTGGGATGTAGGCCGTGTAAAAAGCATGGCAGGTATGTTCTACGGTGCTGTCAACGCCTATCCGGACGTAAGCAACTGGAATGTGGGCAATGTCCGGACGATGTCGGGCATGTTTTACAACTCCGACGCCAATCCGGATGTAAGCCGCTGGAATGTCAGCAAAGTGTACAATATGCGCAGCATGTTTGAAGGAGCGAGCAATGCCACGCCCGATGTGGGCAGCTGGAATACCCGCAGTCTGCGCGAAGCCACCCGTATGTTTGCCGGTGCTACCGCTGCCGACCCCGACGTAAGCCGTTGGGATGTGAGTAAGGTAAGCCTGATGGACGGCATGTTTGAAGACGCCGTATCCGCCAACCCGGATGTGAGCCGCTGGACAACGCTGGATGCCGAAAACATGAACGAAATGTTCGCCGGCGCGATCTCTGCCAATCCGGATGTCAGCAACTGGAACATGCGCAAGGTAAAAAGCATAGACAATATGTTTGACGGCGCAAGTGCTGCAAATCCGAACGTGAGCCGCTGGCAGCCCATTTCACTAAAAAGCATGCGCTTTGCTTTCCGCAGCAGCGGCGCAAGCCATCTGCTCCTGGCGAACTGGGACAACCCCAGTGCCGATGCCGAAGGCGCTTTCGACAACTGTTTCCATTTGGAAGAGCTGCACTTTAAAAATCTGCGCAATGTACGCCTGCCAAATGTAATCAACCGCTATTTCGTTCGCAATATCATAAACAATCGCCCTGTTCTGATCGAAACAGAACAGCTGCAAGACAGTTTCGAAGATAATGCGGAGTACGAGCTCCTACTGAATCCGAACGCCGGACCGATTGTAGAATAATATGTGTATTGAGGGCTATCCTGATACACTTTTTTTATACGAAAATCCAGCACAACACGGGCAATTTTGATGAATGAGCCAGCTTGTTGTTCTTTTCGATTTATAGGCGGTTTGTGTGTCGGCATATGCCATTTTTATCACGGCCACCGCTATACAAGCTCATCATTTCATACAAAACGAATTGTTAAAATTATAATCATCTACTATTATGACGAATAGAGTCTATGTTTTCCATGGATATGCGCGCTACGAGCGTCTGTTGTTATGTCTTGTCTAATCTATACGGCTTCCTACTATACCGAGGCATTCTGTGCATCCGTGCGATAGTAATAATCCTGCCGTGTAGTATGCACTTACAGTTTTTTGAAGGCTTATATACTGTGGCATACTTCAAGACCGCCGCCAATATTCCCACCTCTGCCGCAGACCATAGCTATGCAAAAGGCATGGACGGCAATAGACCGCGCTTCTGTGGCATTTCGTAAATAACAATTTTTTTCAAAAACAATAAACGGAACCTTTTGCCAAGCCCGAACGTCTATATAGTGAATGATCATTCAAAGGCAAGAATATCCCATTTGCCGACAACAATCCCAAGGGAGGCCAATCCATGACACAAGAACGCTTTACAGAGGCGATAGTAGATATGCAGGCGACGCTGTACCGCGTGTCTGCGAGCCTTTTGCGACAGCTGTGCGACCAGGAGGACGCCGTGCAGTCGGCTATTGAAAAAGCGTGGCGCAAGCGCAACAGCCTGCGAGATGCAGGCAAGTTCAAAGGCTGGATGTGCCGCATACTCATCAACGAGTGCTATACCCTGCTGCGCCACCAGAAATGGGAGCTGATCGGAGAGGATATGGAGCATATCCCAGCGCCAACGAACAGTGACTCAAATTTGTATCGTTTTTTCCAAGGCTTACCCGAAAAGCTGCGGCTGCCTATGGTGCTGCACTATGTGGAGGGATATCGTTTGGAAGAGATTGCGCAGACGCTCCGCTTGCCCTTGGGAACGGTCAAATCAAGGCTGTCCCGCGGGCGGGATAAAATGCGTGAAGACCCCTACTTAAAGGAGGCAATCATAGATGAACATCGATTTTAAAAAAACCTACGGCGATATGCCGCAAAGCTTTTCCAATCGTGTACAGAACAGTTTGGAAAACCTGGATAAAAAGCCCGTACTGCAAAGGCTGCGCTGGACGACAGCCGCTGCGCTCGCATTGCTGGTGCTCTCCGTAAGCATGGGTATTGCCGCCATACTCAGCCCCACCGCCAATATTTTCGGATGGCTGTACGGCAGAGAGATGACAAAGAATCTGCAGGAGGGCGAAATCGCCAGCTCCGGACAGAGCTATGTGATGGGTGATGTGGAATTTACACTTGACGATGTGATACGCAAGAACGGCAGCATATACAGCTCCGGCCGAATACGCAAACTGGATACATCCAATATCGTGCTAATTGCAGAATATGTTAGCATACACGAGCCGGCGGGCTACACTCTGCACTACGGCAGAGATACGGCAATTGACCCCGATGCCAAAAGCTATCAGGAGCTGGCCGTAGAGAAAAACGCCAAAATCATACAGGCAGCATGCGTTGCCGAAGGGCTGGTATTGCCGGACGGCAGCGTCGCCATGGCAGACTCCATAGGCTTTGACATGATTCCGCAGGCCGACGGCAGCATACGTTTTTTGGCAGATTTTGAAGAAACCGCTGCCATCCAAAGCGGCGAAAGCTACACGCTCCGCCTGCATGTATCCACAGTGGAAATTGCGACGGACGGCGAAGTGCTGCACGACAGCAGCTATCAATCCGAATACTGGGATGTACAATTGCATCCGAATAAAGAGGTGAAATAATATGAAGCGAATACTGACAGTCATTCTGGCAATACTGCTTTGCATGAGCGGAGGGCATTTGGTGCATGCTGATGGCGACGCCCTCCGCGTTGTCGGGCAGGACTCTATGGTGGAGAATGCCTTTAAATCTGCCTTTCCCGACCAGGCGTATCTGGAAATACCAAACTGGGACGCAAAGGGCAGAGACATCAGCATGGAGGTGCTCCTCCGCGGCGACTGGGATGTGGCTATGGTCAGCTCTATCCAGGTACAGCTGAGCAAGCTGTATGAAGCAGGCCTGTTGGAGGATTTGTCTGGCATTGCAGGCGTGCAGGAAAACTTTGACAAAACCTATCCTGCCATACAGAAAGCCATGCAGGTAGAGGGCGGGATAGTGGCAATACCCACATGGATATTCGCTTGTCAACCGCGCTCGTATTTTATCAGCAACCTGCTGCACTATAAATCAGACGATGACATCCAGTCCATATTGGATAGACTTGGGCTGAGCGATGCCGATGTGCCGAAGACCTTTGCGGATTTGGCCGCACTTGCCGAGCGCTATATGTCACTGGATGCCAAAACAAGACAGGGCACACAGTTTGTCGAACTGGAAAGCAAACGCCCTGGCGATTACTTTTTAGACAGGCTGATTGAAATGTACCGTTATCAAAATGCGGATGCAAACGGCAAGTGCGATTTCGACACAGCGCTGTTCCGTGAGGGGCTGGTACAGCTGGACAGAATCGTAAAAGCGCTGAACAGCGACCCCAAAATACGCCGTCTGCCAAACGGTGGCGTTTACAGCGTGATCAGCGACTTCAGCGGCGACCTGCTGGCGGATCACATGGAAAGCGTGCCCATTATACAGCTCAGCGAAAACGCCACGAGCATACCTGCCAGAGCAACCCTTTTACTGATCAATGCCAAAAGCCCCCGTAAGGAGATCGCCTCCAAGTGGCTGCAGCTATCCACAAAAACTTTGCAGACCTCACAGTTCATCCCGCAGTTCTATACCGAGGTGAATTACGAAGCCCTGCGCATCGCCTCCTACGATGAAATCATTGCCGTTCAAAATGAACAAAGCGTCATAGACGAGCTGATTGCCGACAGGGATTCCGGCAAAACCGGCTGCTGCATATTGCCGGAAAGCATACAGGACTATGCCGAGCAGATTGCGCCGAAAATTGTATTCCCATATTGCCCCGGCTTCCTGGAGAGTGCCTCACTCGTGCGTGACTACGGCAGCGGCAAGCTCACGCATGATGCGCTGATCCAAGGGCTGAATGCGCTGCAGGAATAAATATGTTTCATGCTGTTCGCAAGCAAAAAAGATACTTGTAAACACTAAAAAATGGCAGATTCCCTTGTTTCTGCCATTTTTCAGTTCCATCTGTACGAGTAGCGCACAGATCTCCAAAAGCGTGGTTTACCGCCTGTGAATACATGCCAACCGAAGCGACTAAAGCAACATTTTGCCATGCACACGGCACAAGCTACTGCACTTGTTGCCTCTCCATTAAAAAAAGACGCATTTTGCGCCTTTTTTATTAGGGAATTCTCACTTTTGCGGCGTCCAGCCATACACGGCGCAGCTTTTTGGGCTCGCGTTCGTATTCAAAATGCACATAACCGTTCTCTATTGCATATATCCTGCCCTCCGTACCGGCTTCAATCTCAATTTTACGGGCGGAATAGTCTTTGCCGGGGCCATAAAATCCCAAGGCTTTCTGTTTTACCACGGCATATTCGTGCAATACCTTTTCCTCCGGCAATTCCTCCGGATTGATGTCAAAACGCTGTATGCCTGTATATAGTCTGCGCAATTTTCCGCGGAATTCAAACTCTACCTGCACCCACCACAGCTTATTGCGTGTATCCCATCCGCGCGCAAGTACTAATACTTCCTCACCCTTGTTTTCGTATGCGCCTGTGCCCTCATATTGTGTTCCCGGACCGGATCGGCTCGCCAGGCGCTCCTTCAGTACCGCGCGCACGCCGCCTATATTGGCTGTAACAGCGGGAACTTGTGTGGCTTGCGGGGTGGGAGTTGAGGGAATAGGCGTGGCTGTTTCAAAATAACTTTCTACGGTACTGCCGTCGCTAAAAGCAATATCACTAATAGCAACATAGTTATTAATAGTGCCCCGAGTGATTCCCATTGGAATAATATCTAATTGAGTCACATTGGAATATGCTGTCCCCATATCTAAGTTCTGATACCCATTTTTAATACTTGGTATCAGTGTTCTTGGCGCATAAATATCATAAACTGAAAACAAACGATTTACACTGCTGCCATCTTGCATTCGCAATCGTATCTCCACCGCATTTAAACGTCCGGTAGCTTTATATGTTTCTAAACTGGAGTAATTCCCATTTCGCACCCATATCGTCTTTACCGTGGCACCACCCATATCGAACGAAAGTGAACCGATTGTATCCGAAAATGGCACCTGCCACACACTACGCATGTCATTGTCTATTAGTTTATAAGCATCGTTGTTGTTCAGGGTGGTATTCACACTGTTTGGCCTTATAAACCCTAATAAGTTATTTTCCGGCAGATTACTTGCCAATGTTGGAACAATCCCAACAACAAAGCAAAGCATGAGTACATATGAACAGATTTTTTTCATAATCGCCTCCGGAGCACACATGATTATTTAATTAAGTATACCATGAAGAGTCTCTACGATACAATGAGAAAATTTACAATCAAACGCCCACTGCTCAAAAAAAGCATGCATCGCAGCAGATGCACGCTTTTTTGTATCCACCCTCAAAAGGTGTTTTTCGCGCTGTATATTGCCATACCGTTCAGCAGCGCGTCAAAGAGCAGGGATAGGCCGATGAATACGGCAACCACTATGCCGCCTGCAGATAGATTGAAGAGCAGCGCAATGGCGATGACGATGGTCAGCGCTGCCAGTGCCGCCGTTATCCACCAATAGCGAAAGCCCAGCTTTCGGATTTCCAGAGCGACTTTCAGTTTGCTTACGCCGTTGATGAGCAAAATAACCGCCAACACGATACCGATAAAGACATCCAGCTGAAAATGCGTGATAAGCAGCAAGGCGCCCAGCACCAACAGCGCAATACCAAACAGCAAATCCAGTTTCGCCAACAAGCTCGGCAGCCTGTCCTTGACAAAGTGAACGATACGAAAAATCCCCTGCAGAATAAAGCTGATGCCCACTGCAAGCGATATCACATGCAGGCTGAATTTAGGGTATACAACAAAAATAATGCCGATGGCAAATTCTATAATCGCCGCAAAAATCAATCCGATTTTTGCTTTTTTTAATGCTTCTACGTTCATATGCGCCTCCTTATATAAAGCTTTACTTTATTATAACATAGATGACAGCAAATCTCATTGTTTTATACAATACACATAGGGCTGCCTTGAAGGTGAAGAAGGGATATAACACAATTTCCCGACAGCCATACCATTGATAGGAGGGCATTGCATAGTTTCAGTTTACACTGTATCCTGTTGTGGGGCACAGGGCGCGTTGTCCATGCAGTTATAGTATGCCCCTCTATTCATAAACCTGAAGCGGCAGCATAACAGGCGATTTCCAGCTTACAAAAAAACGACAGCTTTCGGCACTGTCGTTTTTTGCTTGCATTTGCTTTGCAGCCACTATTTTTCAATATACAGAGCCGTGCTTTACCACTCCACCAGCACCGCGCGTATGGGGCTGGCATCCCCGCCCTGTATTTTCAAGGGCAGCGCCGAAAGGAAATAGGTGCCGGCTTCCACATCCTTCAGCTGCAGATCCTCCAGCAGGCCGACGGAGGCGCCAAGCAGTATCTTGTGCGCGGGGTGTCCGGGTTTGTCGCGCTCCACGCTCATGGCGTCAATGCCCAGGCACTTAATCTGTTTATCTACCAGCCACTGCGCCGCATCCTCCTCCAGATATACAAAGCGCGCATTGTAGGCGGTATCGTAGCTGTTTTTGGTTTTGAACAACACGATGTCGCCTGCGGTGATGGACAGGCGGGCGATGTCCTTTGCATAAATTTTTTCCTCTATGTGCGTTAGATCAAACAGCTTGCAGTCGCCGAGGAAGCGGCTCAAATCCAAGCTTTCTATGGTCGCACCGCCGTCTATCATGTGCAGGGCGGCGTCCATGTGCGTGCCGCAGTGCAAATCCATGTCTATACGGCTTTCATGATAGCCGTTTTCGGCATGGTTTGCGACAATGCTGCGCTGTATTTTTTTGCTCTCTTTGTTTTTATAGACCACCATATCCGCGGATATGGTCTTGGATATATCATGTATGCGCATATTATTCCACCCAATCTACGAGTTTGTCTGCCTCGGCAGGTCCGCAGCTGCCTTCGGCATAATGGTACAGGGGGCGGCCGGCGGCCTTGTATTGCTGCAGCAAGTCGTTCACAAAGTGCCAGGATACGACAATCTGATCCCACTTTGAAAACAGGCTCTGATCCTGTTTAAACGCCGAATAAATCAAGCGTTCGTAGGCCTCCGGTGTATTGATGCGGTTCTCCAACACGCAGCTCTGGCAAAAGTCCATGGATACGGTCTGCAGCTCCTGCTCCGTGCCGGGCTTTTTGGCATTGAACTTGAGGTATATGCCCTCATCGGGCTGTATGCGGATAATCAGCACATTGTTCGCCTCACCCAGCTCGCTCTTGAAGCGAATTACGACCTTGCTCTCCTGTTCGCGCATTTTCTTGCCGGTGCGTATGTAAAAGGGCACGCCCTCCCAGCGGGGATTGTCAACGAAGAGCTTCACCGCCACATAGGTTTCGGTGCGGCTGTCCTTGGGGATGTTCTCCTCCTCCAGATAGCCCTCGTACTGCCCCATAACCACCTGCTCCTCCACATTTTCGATGGGGCGTATGGCGGAGAGCAGCTCATACTGTCTGGCGGCAATATTGCCGTTGGGGGCTTCCAGACCCACGATGGAGAGCACCTGCAACAGGTGGTTCTGCACCATGTCGCGCAGAGCACCGCTCTGGTCGTAATAGCCGGCGCGGGTGCCCACACCCACCTTCTCCGCTGCGGTGATTTGCACATCCTGTATGTAGTCCTTGTTCCATATGCCGCGGAATATCGCATTATGGAAGCGTATGGAGAGGATGTTCTGTATCATTTCCTTGCCGAGGTAGTGGTCGATGTGGTATACATTTTCCTTGCCGTAGAAGCTTTCCAGCTTGCCGTTGAGCTCCGTTGCCGCAGCGAGCGTTTCACCGAACGGTTTTTCGACGATCACCTGCGCCTTGTTGTCCCTGCAGTATTTGGCAAGCCCGTCTGTGATGGGCAAAAACAACGAGGGCGCTACGGCGTAGTAATATATGTGCTTATCCACTTCCAGGCTTTGATAGTAGTCCTGCAGGCGGCGGTATTCCTCCATGTTGGAAATGTCCATCTTAAAGTAGGATATGCGCGCGCTGTATCTGATAAATGTAGCCTCGTCAAACTGCTTGCGCGAGTAATCCTGTATCCACTTTTTAGCAATGCCTATATAGTCCGCTGTGCTGTAATCGCGCCTGCCTATGGCAATGATGCGGAAGTTGTCCTTCAGCATGCCCAGCACTTCCAGGTTGTACATGGCGGGCAGAAGTTTGCGGTAGGTAAGATCGCCGCTGCCCCCGAATAATGTGATGACGTTAGTTTTCATAGCCTACCCAATCGAAGTGGAAGCTGCCGTCCATGTCCACACGCTCAAAGGTGTGCGCACCGAAATAGTCGCGCTGCGCCTGTATGAGGTTGGCACCGCTGTTGGCGGTGGTGTACACATCCAGATAACTCAATGCGCTCATGTGCGATGGGATGCCTATGCCGTTCGCAATGGCAAGGCTCGCCAGCGCGCGCAGGGACTGCTGATTGCGCTTGACCACTTCCGTAAAATAGTCGTCGAATATGAGGTTCTCCAGTTTCGGTTTTTTCTGATATGCCTCGATGATGTTCTGCAGCAGTCTTGCCTGTATGATGCAGCCGCCGCGGAATATCCTGGCAATCTCGGCATAGTCGAATGTCCATCCGTAGGCTTCCTCGGCTGCCATCAGCAGCTTAAAGCCCTGTGCATAACTCAGCACCTTGGCGAGATAGAGACTCTCCTTGACCATCTGTATCAGCTGCTGCTTATCCTCCGCCTGCTTGTAAGCCGGGCGTGGAAAACGCTGCTCGGCTGCCACACGCTCGTCTTTGAGATTGCTCATAAATCGGCCGTTCAGCGCGCTGCTGATAACGGATACGTCTATGCCGAGGTCTATGGCTTCCTGGTTCGTCCATTTGCCGGTGCCCTTCTGGCTTGCCGTGTCGAGTATTTTGTCTACTAAATAGACGCCGTCCTGCTTTACGGTAAATATTTTCTGTGTGATGTTGATCAGGTAGCTTTCCAGCTCCTCGCGGTCGTACTGCGCAAAGATTTCGTGCAGCTCTCCGTTGTTGAAGCCGCCCAGGTGCTTGAGCAGCAGATAAGCCTCGCTGATCAGCTGCATATCGCCATACTCTATACCGTTGTGCACCATCTTTACATAATGGCCTGCACCGCCGGTAGAGGTGTAGGCACAGCAGGGATTGCCGTTTACCTTGGCGGATATGCCCTCCAATATGGGCTGTATAGAGGCATAGGCCTCCTTGTTGCCGCCGGGCATGATGGCAGGGCCGAAACGCGCGCCCTCCTCGCCGCCGGATACGCCTACACCAAAGTAATGCAGGCCTTTTTCCAGCAGATAGTCATAGCGGCGCTGTGTGTCCTTGTAGAAAGAGTTGCCGCCGTCGATGATGATGTCGCCCTTGTCCAGCAGCGGAATCAGCTGCTCGATGAGCATATCCACCGCATTACCAGCCTTGACCATGAGCATGATTTTGCGTGGAATTGCAAGTGACGATACCAAATCCTTCAGCTTGTATCTGGCATGGATGTTTTGGTGCGGATGCTTTGCCAGCATTTCCTCCGTCACGCTTGCCGTTCTGTTATATACGCTTACCTGAAAGCCGTGATCCGCCATATTGAGCGCCAAATTGCTGCCCATGACGGAAAGGCCTATAATTGCAATATCATTGTGCATAATGCATAACCTCCATTTGCTGTCATAGTATTATTATACACCTGTATTTGGATTTATAAACCGCATTTATACAGGCACACGCTACATAAGGCTCGTTTTCATTTTGAAAACAGCTAAGTTATTTGCGGCGGCTATACTGAAAAATAAGGCATTTCCGTTCATTGTGCCTTACAAAATAAGCTTCATTTTTTTACAGTCAGCATTTTCCGCTTGTCGTCTGCGCGCCATCCTGTTATGATGGTAGGTATATTTGATGAATTTGGGAGGCCTGTATGGACAAAACAATGTGGCTTGGACGCATCGGCACGCTGTTGCTCGTGGTGGTGCTGGCGGATTCCTTTTTTGTACACTTTCTGCCGGGCATAGTAAGAAAGATTTTACTGATACTGTCCCTGCTGCTCACGCTGACGGACATTATACTGCATAAAAAATCAAGGCAGTAAACATAAAGCATGATATAAATGATTTACAAGTAAAACAAGGCATAAGGCAATGCAGTCAGGAGTATGATATGCAAGAAAATTTTAACAGAGAAGAGGCCATGGCACTCTTGCAAAAATACAATCAGGAGGCCTTTCATATACAGCACGCGCTGACCGTGGAGGCCGTGATGCGCTATTTTGCGGAACAGTACGGTGAGGATCCCGAATTTTGGGGATTGGTCGGCCTTCTGCACGACATTGACTTTGAGCGCTATCCCGATCGGCACTGTGTTGTTGCGCCGCAGCTGCTCGGTGAAATCAACGCATCGCCGGCATTTGTGCATGCGGTGGTGAGCCATGGCTACGGCATATGCTCGGATGTGGAGCCAACGCTGCAAATGGAGCGCATACTTTACGCCTGCGACGAATTGACCGGCTTGATTGGCGCCGCCGCACTCATGCGCCCCTCCAAAAGCGTGCAGGATATGGAGCTTAGCAGCCTTAAGAAAAAGTATAAAGACAAACGCTTTGCGGCAGGCTGCTCCCGCGAAGTCATCCAAATGGGCGCAGACAGGCTTGGTTGGCAGCTGGATGAGCTGCTGGAGAAAACCTTACAAGCCATGCGCCACTGCGAAGCGCATATTGCGGAACAGATGCAAGCCTATTTGGGTAGTTTAAAATAACAGCTGTTATCAATCATATCCTTTTTCGCCATGCCGTATTTGTAAAATGCCTTACAGAACTACGATGCCGTTATGGTGGATATGGGGTATACTAAATATGCAGACAGCAAGAACCATGCTGTGCACTTGTACAAGCGTCTGCAAATCTATATGAATATAAATTTCACCTGCAAGTAAAGCCGCCAACCGTATGTTTGACAGCTTTTTATTTGCAAACTGATACTAATATCAAATTAATTATACACAATAATTAAGAAAACAATCTTTAATCCATTTTCTTAAAGTAATACTTTTTATTACATGAGAATCCAAAGAGTTTATAACATCAGATAATCTTTTCACTACAGCGTCGAGGCTTTTGAATAGTTCGTTCTTAAAGCCTCTTTTTCTTATTTCTTTCCATATTTGTTCTATCGGATTCATTTCTGGTGTATAGGGTGGGATAAAGCATAACTCTATATTTTCTGGAATTTTTAATTCTTTACTTTTATGCCACACTGCTCCATCACAGCATAATATTATATAATCCTCTTCAAAACGTTTTGAAAGTTCTTTTAAAAATACATTCATACAATTCGTATTACATCTTGGCATGATTAGGAAGAATCCATCCCCACTCATAGGCTCTACTGCACCATAAGCATATCTATATTCTCTTATGTGATGACAAGCTACGCTCGGGCGTTCTCCTGCGGGGCACCAGCAATATTTTGGAACTCCTATTCGTCCGAATCCTGCTTCATCCTGATACATAAAACGTACCCGTTTAGATTTTAAGCAATTTATTATTTCGTTTATTTTTCTGTTAATTTTTTTGAGGCTTCTATCTCCTCCGGTTTTGCACTCTTTGGATGCCTTCTTCCAGGAATAACTTTCCTCCATTCGTGTCTAGCTAGAATATAATATATATGGCCGCTTCCTATATTATGACCTACCTTTTCAATATAAGCCTGTTTCATTTCATTTGCGGTGATTATCTCTCCTTTGGCAGCTCTTTCTTTAAACCCATCTATAAAGGCTTTTTCTTCTTCTAGACTCATATTTCGGTGATTTCCCTTGTATTGATTACTTAAAAAATATTCCAATCCATGCGCAATATATCTATCTAATATAAGATAGATTCCTCTATGTTTATACTCTGTTTTTTCAGTAATTTCCTTACTTGTAGCATTTTGAGCATATAGCTCTAATACTTTCAAACGTCTGTAAATATTCTTATTCTTTGTATTATTTTTCGCTTCTACTATTTTTTCCATCTCTTCTGCACTAAATATATATTTTCTTTTATTCATAAAAATCACCTCATCTAATTATTCATCTTTTGGGGTGATTTGTGCTTGGTTTATTTGATTTTAATATAATATGTGTAAAAACGTTGTGATAATCTGACCAGAGTGGAATGTAAAGTGCGGATGGCGTCCCTTACGATGCTGAACCCCTTTATCGCCGCTGCTGCGACAACGGCAAAAGCGGCAGCCTGTTTCGCCGCCCCCTGGTCTATCGCCTTTCCGGCTCTGTCCATCGCCCTGTCGACGCCGTCCGCGCTGTTTTCTATGCTGCCGAGCTGCTCCTGTATCCTCGAAACTTCCGGCACGATACCGTCCGAGCTCATCCTCACCGCAACGGTCAAGGCTTCCAATTCTGCCATGTGTTGCCTCCTTTTTAGATAATAAAAAAGCCCTTAAGCGTTGTGCTTAAAAGCTTTAAAAGTAAATAGAAAACC
>JBHADM010000118.1:0-4919 GCA_041855045.1 Bacillota bacterium
ATCTGGTAGCGCATAAGCGCGACATCGGCATGGTGTTTCAAAACTATGCCATATTCCCTCATCTCAATGTAGCCGAAAACGTTGCCTACGGCTTAAAAGCCAGAAAAGTAGCCGCAAAAGAAATAGAAGAGCGTGTGGATAAAGCGCTGGAGCTGGTGCAGATTCTGCCTCTGAAAAACCGCAAGCCCAATGAATTATCCGGCGGCCAGCAGCAGCGCGTAGCACTGGCGCGCGCCTTCGTCATTGAACCCAGCGTGCTGCTGATGGACGAGCCGCTCTCCAATCTGGACGCCAAGCTGCGCGTACAGATGCGTACTGTGATCAAAAAGCTGCAAAGGCAGCTGGATATCACCACCGTTTATGTTACACACGACCAGGAGGAAGCCCTGGCCATATCCGACGTGATCGCTGTTATGAAAGATGGAGAAATTATGCAAGTAGGCAGTCCGGAATCCATCTATAAAAAGCCGCAGAACAAGTTTGTTGCGGGCTTTATCGGCATATCCAACTTCCTGGACTGCAAGGTGGAAAAACTGCAGGGAAATCTACATAAAATCAGTTTGAAAAACTTCTCCTTCGAGCGCGAATTCATACAAGAGTACGAGGGCGATGCTATACTATCCGCGCGTCCGGAGCAGATCAAGTTCCATCCCAGCGAAGGTCTGCCCGGAAAAATCGTGTTTTCCACATTTTTGGGTGATTTTGTGGAGTATGAAGTGGAGCTGCACGACGGACAATCGGTACAGGTAAACGAGTATACCAAGGACAGCAGCACAGTTATCCCCGAAGGCACAGAAGTATTCCTTAGCTTTGACCAAAGCCTCGTAGGCATTTATAACAAAGACAGTGAGGAGGCGCTTACATGGTAAAGAAAAAACTGCAACTCGACTTTTGGTTCTGGGTAAAAGTCGCCGTTGTTGTATTCATGGCTGTGTTTTTGGTGTATCCCTTCTTTAAACTGATTGGACGCAGTTTTTTCTCCAATAAGGTAGATGGTTTTACATTTGAAAACTACATTCGTTTTTTCAGTAAAAAATACTACACCAACGCTTTGGGGCGCAGTCTATTTGTGTCCTTCACCACATTGCTGACCACGCTTGCGGTTGGCGTACCTGTGGCATATCTGATGACACGATACAATGTGCTGGGTAAAAATATACTGCATATACTCATCATCATGGGTTTGATGAGCCCGCCATTCATTGGCGCATACAGCTGGATTACGCTGTTTGGCCGCAGCGGATTCATCACCACGCTGTTTGAGGGCATAGGCATCACTTTGCCCAGTATTTATGGAAAAATCGGAATCATTACCGTATTTACATTCAAGCTTTTCCCCTACATCTACCTGTACACTTCCGGCGCCATGAGCAGCATAGACTCCAGCATGGAAGAAGCCGCCGAAAACTTAGGCAGTAATAAGCTGCGCAGACTGTTTACCATAACGCTTCCTGTTATATTCCCCTCCATCGCTGCCGGCGCGGTAATGGTATTTATGACCAGTCTTGCGGACTTCGGTACCCCCATGCTCATCGGTGAGGGATATATGGTGCTGCCTGTACTGGTGTATAACGAGTACATGAGTGAAATGGGGGGCAATGCCTTCCTGGCCAGCGCCCTATCCGTGATTATCGTGCTCTGTTCCACCAGCATATTGCTGCTGCAAAAGAAACTGATCTCACGTAAAAACTATGTGATGAGCGCCATGCGCCCGCCCGCAGTGATACAGCTGCATGGATGGAAACGCTTCTTTGTGAGCTTGCCTGTGTTTATCGTATGCTTTATCGGTATCATCCCACAGATTGTGGTATTGGTAAGCAGTTTCATCAAAACGGATTTTACCGGCTTTATCGGCGGATTCAGCCTGGACAGCTATGTCAACATATTCAACAGATTGTGGACAAACATCAGCAACACCTTTACATTCTCTACTGTCGCCATCATTTTTATCATACTCTTCGGCATGCTGATCAGTTATATTGTGGTGCGCAAGAAGGGATTTACGGCACAGTTGATGGATATACTCATCATGTTCCCCTTTGTTATTCCGGGTGCAGTGCTCGGTATTAGCCTGATTGTGGCATTCAACAGACCGCCTGTGATACTGACAGGCACTGCGGCGATTATGATTATTGCGTATATAGTTCGTAAGCTTCCCTATACGGTACGCTCCGGCAGCGCCATACTGCACCAGATAGACCCCAGTGTAGACGAAGCGAGCATCAGTCTTGGCGTATCGCCTATGCAGACCTTTGCCAAGGTAACTGCAAGACTCATGGCACCGGGCGTGCTTTCCGGTGCTATACTAAGCTGGATTACCAGCATCAATGAGCTCAGTTCCTCGGTTATGCTGTATGGTGGCAAAACCAGCACCATATCGGTTGCCATCTATACGGAGGTTGTACGCAACAGCCTGGGCACGGCAGCCGCGCTAGCATCCATACTGACTGTGACTACCGTTATCTCTCTACTTATCTTCCTACGCATCAGCAAGGGAAGAGTGTCCATCGTTTAAGAGGTTATATGATACAATTTGGTACCGGCGGATGGCGCGCCATCATCGGTGAAGAATTCACAAAAGAAAATATACAAAAGTTGATTTTGGCTTTATGTTACAAAATCAAAGCGGAAGGATTGGAAAATGAAGCGGTGGTGGCTGGATACGACCGCCGTTTCCTATCCAAAGAGGCTCTTATTTGGGCTGCGCAAGTGTTTGCCGACAATGGCATTAAGGTGTTGATGGTAAACCGCAGCTCCCCTACACCACTCATCATGCACTATGTAATGAAAGAAAAACTGCATTACGGTATTATGATTACAGCCAGCCATAACCCCGCCATTTTCAACGGCATAAAGGTGTTTACCTACGGCGGCAGAGATGCCAATGAACAAACGACGCTTGACATAGAGCACTACCTGCCACAGGCAGAGCAGGACTATGTATGGGATGACACCGAAAAAAGCCATATGCCGCCTGACCGTTTCAAACAGCATGTGCAAAGCGGCATGATAGAGTATATCAATCCGCTGAACAACTATCTGGACGCCATCATTGCGGATCTTGACATTGCAGCCATACGCAAGCGCGACCTGCGCATAGCTATAGACCCCATGTTCGGCGTGAGCTTAGCATCTTTGAACACCATATTATCTATTGCAAGGTGTACGATAGAGACCATCAACTCGGAGCACGATACGCTATTCGGCGGCAAAATGCCCAGCCCCAGTGAGGAAAGCCTCCGCAGACTAAAGTCTTATGTAATAGACCGCTATTGCGATATCGGCATAGCCACAGACGGCGACGCCGACCGCCTGGGCGTGGTAGACGATACCGGCAGATACCTGCATGCCAATGAAATACTGGTGATACTCTACTACTATTTGCTCAAGTACAAAGGCCTGCGTGGCCCCGCCATACGGAACCTTGCCACCACGCATCGATTGGACATGGTTGCAAAGGCTTTTGGTCAAGAGTGCTACGAAGTGCCGGTCGGATTTAAACACATCTCCTCCAAAATGGACGAAACCGGCGCAATCATAGGCGGCGAAAGCTCCGGCGGCTTGACGGTAAGCGGCCATATACACGGCAAGGACGGCATTTACGCCGCAAGCCTCTTGGTGGAAATGATTGCCGTGAGCGGTAAAAAACTATCCGAAATATCCAGGGAGATTGCGGATCAGTTCGGTAATCTGTACATGTTGGAATACGATGTCACATTCAGCAACGAACGCAAAGAAGAGATTCAAAAGATATTGCTTGAGGACAAAGCTCTGCCCAGCTTCCCCTTAGCAATAGAACGTGTATCCTATTTGGATGGCTGTAAGGTGTTTTTCCAGAATGGCGGATGGACAGTCGCCAGATTTTCCGGTACGGAACCCCTCTTACGCATATTTACAGAGATGCCTTGTGAAATGGAAGCCAGACAGATTTGTCAGGTTATGAAGGATTTTCTTGGGCTGGAATAAGAACAGTCGTTTGGCAACAAAAAATCCGCTTGGACAATATATTGTCCAAGCGGATTTTTCATTATTCAGATTCTTTTTTAGAACGGTATTCCATCAACATAACCGATGCTGTTATAAGTATGCCTCCAAGCAGCATATTCAAGCGCAAGGTTTCCAAGCCCAGCAACAGCGAGAAGAGAGTGCCGAACAGACCTTCCAAAGACAGGATAATACCGGCTTCAGAGGCGGTGACATGCTGCTGAGCCGCAGTTTGCATCAAGTAGCATGCGCCTGTTGAAAAAATGCCAAGGTACAAAATCGGCATCCAGGCTGCCTGCCACTGTGCCGGCGTGGATTGCGGCCGCAGTAACAAGAGTACGAGCACGCCAGCCAAAGCAGCGGACAAAAGCTGCCAAAACGCCAAAGAAACTGCTTCGTCTTCTTTGCAGCACAGCCCCAAATAAGCGATATGCCCCGCGAAGAGAACGGCACAAAGCAACACAAAAGCATCCCCTGTACCAAACTGCAGCTTCTCCTCAAAGGACACGCTGAGCAATACCACGCCCAGCATGGTTAAAATGCTCAGTAAAAAAACCTTAAGCTGCGGCCGCTTTGCGGTAAACAGCCACACGATAAAAGGTATCATGACCACGTTGCCTGCGGTGATAAAAGCCGCATTGGATACTGTGGTGCGCGACTGCCCTATGGTTTGCACATAAAACGCAGCAAAGAGTATGATGCCGGCTATGCAACCGTGCAATATCGTTTTCCTGGTGGATAGTCTAATTTTTTGATGAAAAGCAATCGCAATGATGAGCGCGCCGGTCAAAAAGCGCAATGCCATGATCCAAGCATAGTCTATTTTTGAGGCGATGGCATATTCGGTTGCGATAAAACCGCTGCCCCAAATGACCGTGACAAGCATCAGCATCAACACGGCGCGCAGATGCATTTTACTCCGCATAGGCAACCTC
>JBHADM010000119.1:0-5272 GCA_041855045.1 Bacillota bacterium
CGAGGCAAGTTCTGGCGACTCGGAAGGGGCTCGAACCCTCGACCTCCAGCGTGACAGGCTGGCATTCTAACCAACTGAACTACCGAGCCATAATTAGAATAAAAATGGTGGGAACAATAGGGCTCGAACCTATGACCCTCTGCTTGTAAGGCAGATGCTCTCCCAACTGAGCTATGCTCCCACACGTTTGCGCTGCGCTTGCAACGTAGTTAATATTATCACATTAGTAATATGCTGTCAACACCTTTTTTTGAAAAAATAAAAAAAAGCTTGCTATTTTTGTGATTTACGGTACTTTTTCGGAATACATACCATGTTTTGTGGTAGGGTGGACTGCAGGTTGCTATATGTAGGCTGAAGGGGATGGGCTTGCGGATTGCGTCCAGGTTTGTGGTATAATTAGAGATAGAAAAAATGATATGAGGTGCGGTATGAGGGAAGAGATAAATTCTATCTTATTACAAAAGAATACAAATTCAAGTGAAAACTTTGACCATAATCATGTGTCAAACTTTTCTGATAACCGTGACACTAAGGCATATAATGATGCCAATCTTAAAAATCCCAAAGTTATTGAGATTAAAGGCGTCTCAGATTTACTTAAAAACTTGGAAAGAATAAAGTCCTCCACACTTTATTTTCGCGGGCATGAAAATTGCAGCTATAAATTATGGCCATCTATACAAAGAAAAGAAAAATGGATAGCAAACGAAGGAGAAATGTACCGAAGGTTAATCAGCGAATGCCCTTTCGATTTTTCAAATTTTAAAAACGAAAGTGAAAAAATGGTAAAAATGCAACATTATGGGCTCCCAACAAGGCTGTTGGATATCACGAGCAATCCTCTGATAGCGCTCTATTTTGCGTGCGAGTCAAAACAAGAACCAGATGAGAATGGCGAGCTTATAGTGTTTGATGTTCCATCTTTTAAATATTCCGGCGACAAATCCATTGAACTTTTAGCTTCCATACCACTCTACAAAAGGTTACTGCTGGAAGAACTAATGCTGTATCATTTCCATGTACTACAAAATGTTAAAAAGGCTGACACATCTGATGATGAGGCGGAAGATCTTTTTATAAAAAACAGACTTAATGAAAATGTTGATTTTGAAGCAATGCCCAAAATGGACGAACTGTCAAAAATAGTGAATGACTTTTTTCCTAATCTTGAGGAGGAACTAGAAAATATAACCTCCAAAGAACTATCATACAGGGTTTCAGAGATACTGGAAAAACACTTTTCAGAAAATCTGAAGTTTGACGATTATTACTTTTTTATGCCTGAAAAGCAAAATCACCGTATAGTACGACAAAACGGTGCTTTTGTGCTGTTCAACAAACTCTCCGCACAAGAAAGCCCATTGAACCGCGCACGCGCTGAAATAGAGAATAATCAAGCAATTTTAATAATTCCCAAAACTGCGAAAAAACAAATTTTAAATGAACTCGCCGTACTCAATATCACCAAAGCGACCGTCTATCCCGACATAGACAAAGTCGCCGAATACATCAAGGAAGAATATTCCAAATAGCAACATCCCGACAGGCATACCTGTCGGGACTTTTTTTTGCGATTTACTATTCATTATCAAAATAGAAAACAAAAAAATGCTTTATTTTCAAATACTTGCAAACGATTCCAGTCCAAACCCCTCCGTCCCTTTGCAGGCAAAGTGCCAGCTCTCCTTACAGGAGTGCTTTTCTGTGCGCTGTTTGCCTGCAGAGTAAAGCATATGTGCGGATAATAATAGTATATTGCCAGCAATCAGACAGTGACATTTCTATTGAGAGATTGAATAAACTGCCGCTTTACTTCCTCCCCACCAGCATATATCTATGCGTGGTGCCGCGTATTTCGCCTTGCTGCTCGAGTATAGCCTGCGCCTGCATCAGACCGTCCGTATGGCTGTCCACGCTGAAGCCGACGAACTCCCACTCGATGATGCGTGCAAACCATACGAGCGCACCAACATCGAAAAAGCGTATGCTGCCCTTGGATTCCTCCGCCTGCAGTATGGTGAAGCCTGCCTGCTCCAGGGCTTGTATGGCGTATGTAAGGTGCTGATCCGGATACTGTGACAAGCTGTCGCTGCCAAGCAGCAGCCTGACCAGATCCTTATCGTTTTCCGCGCCGACCTGCTGCGTGATGAACACGCCGCCTTTTTTCAGGCAGCGATACACCTCCGTCGGCAGGTAGCTGTCGTGGCGATTGATGATGACATCGAAGCTTTCGTCCGCAAAGGGCAGGATGTTTTTATCGTCCGTGGGGCGAAAATCCATGCCAAGCGGCAGCAGTGTCTGCTCACATAGTGCAATATTGGGCGGATAGCTCTCCGTTGCGGCGGTGTTTTCATAAGGGTGCTCCAGCGAGAGCAGAAACTCTCCGCCGCCCGTGCCCATATCGAGCAGCATATGCTCCGCTTGCAAAAAAGAACGGATGAGCGTGCCGTAATCCCAGGGGAGGGTATCCTCCTCCTGATAGCGTCCGGCGATATGCGAGAAATCCCAGCCCTTGATATGGGCGATGACTTCCTCTTGCTTCCAGTTTTGTATCAGTTGTTTTTTATTTTTCATGCTTGCGCTCCTTGATTTTCGGCGCGCGCAATATCGGCAGATGTTTTCTGCTGATGCCCGTTGCGCGCCGTGATATGTTTATCCGTCAACGGTGCAGCATTGCAAGGTTCTTTTTACTTGGTTCAGCCCTCGCTCACTGCACCAAGACATTAGGTCGCTGTGTTCTGTGCAAACGCACAAAATCACCTCATTTCGATTGTTTTGTATAGTATAACACAGGATATAGGCGCTTTGCAAGCGTATTGCACAGCCTGTATTTGCCGACAGCGCAGACCTATGCTATATTGTAAGTACATTGAATAATCAACCAAGCCGACCGCGTTTGCGCAGGAGGATGCCGATGAATCGAATCACCATTAAAATACTGTCCGTCCTACTCTGCCTTGCACTTTTGGCAGGCGGCTATGCGGGCTATGCTCTGTTTTTTCCCGGAGAAACGCCGCCGATTGCGGTGGAGGAAAAATCCCTGCAAAATGCAGATGAGAGCTTGGATACGAGCCTGCTTTGGCAGGATCTGCAGCGCATCGCCGCACAGCCTCATAAAGTAGGCAGTGACGCGCTGGCGCAGGTGCAGGACAGCATCATAGAGCGCGCAAAGGCGCTGGGGCTGAAGCCCATCGTCGAGCAGAGCACACTCACCGCCGTCGAAGCACTGGCATTGCGCGGCATTATAGCAACAAGTGAAACAACTCCCGAGGCGATGCGGCAGTCCGCCGGTTTTGGGGAAAACGACAGCCTTAGGCTTACCAACATAGGCGTGTTTCTGGATGCGCCGCAAACGGAGGAATGTGTCATATTCATGGCGCACACGGATACCGTGCCGAATTCCCCCGGCGCATTTGACAACAGTCTGTCCGTAGCGAGTCTGCTGGAATCCATGCGCTTGCTTGCCGGCAAAGCCCTGCAGCGGGATGTGCTGTTTCTGTTCACCGACGGTGAGGAAATCGGCTTGCTCGGCGCCAGATAGTTTTTGCAGAATGATCCTGCCTTTCGTGAGCGCTGCGCGGCGGTGTTCAATTTTGACTCACGGGGCAATCAGGGCGTACCGCTGCTGTACCAATCCAGCCCCGGCAATCTCAAGCTCGCACGCATGCTGCAAAAAGCGGTGCCGCAACTGCTGCAGCTGACGCTGACACAGTCCATATACAACAGCATATCCGCTGAAACGGATTTAGATGCGTTTCTGCACAAAGGCTATGTCGGTGCAGGCATGGGCTGCATATCCAACGCCCGTATCTACCATACGCCACAGGACAATACCGACAGTTTTTCACCGGAAGCGGCCTATTCATTTGCCAAGCTCGTGACGGAGCTTGTCCTGCATACGGCGACGGCGGATCAAATGGATCTGCAATCGGATGACAATGCGCTGGCGGTTCCGCTCCCCATGAGCGGCGCCATCATCATTCCCATGTCGTGGGCAAAAATTGCAGCC
The DNA here is from genome assembly GCA_041855045.1 of Bacillota bacterium. Taxonomy (GTDB): domain Bacteria; phylum Bacillota; class Clostridia; order Christensenellales; family Aristaeellaceae; genus JAAZPT01. The sequence continues at coordinate 4,013 of JBHADM010000119.1, forward strand.
TGGATGATCTGTGCAGTTACACTGGCGCTTATCGGATTGCTGCTGCGCAAAGAGCAGGCGAGTTTCTCCGCTGTATTGCGCGGCGTGCTGGGAGAGTTTGCCCTGCTTGCTGCCGTATATGCGCTGATTTGGGGCATAGGCTTTGTACTCGCACTGGCAAGCGGCGCAGAACACATGGGGCAATTGATTTATTATGCGGTATCCCTGCTGCTGTTTGCGGTGATTGTCGGCAGCATACTGCTCCTGCTGTGGTTTATGCTGCCACGTATACTGTGTATATCCGCATTCGACAGACTGCTTGCAGGCATGGCGCTGACGGCATTGACGGGGCTGCTGTCCGCATTTGTACTGCCTGCGCTGAGCTATGTATTTATGGGTATGCTTTGCTGCAGCCTGTTGGCTCTGCCGCTGCGGAAGCGTACACGGATTTTGGGCGGAACTGTACTTGCTCTATCCGGATTTTGCTATGCGTTTTTGTGCATACCCATTGTGTATCTGTTGATGGCGACCTTGAGCTTCACCGCCGCATCCTTCGCCGGATGCCTGCTCGTTTCAGGATTGTTTACGCTGCGCGGGATGTTTGATGTAGTAAGGGAATAGCCTGCGCTTATACTGCATTCAAAAAAAAGCAGTCAAGAATAGCACCCTGTATTTTCAAAAACTTCCGGGCTATACCGCCGCCAAGCTCTCAGGCAATTTGCCTGCAAAGTGTCGGCTCCCATTTTGTAATTCAGCTTATGCCAAGCATCCTACGTATTTACTACAATACAATTTCTATTTGAAATCAGGCAAACAAATAAACCGGCGACCACAGGGTTACCGGCTTTTATGGTCGAGGTGACAGGATTTGAACCTGCGACTTTCTGATCCCGAACCAGACGCGCTACCAAGCTGCGCTACACCTCGATGCGTATACTTACATATGCGCACGAATGTATTTTAAAACAAAGTGACTTCGCTGTCAAGAGTTTCGCGCACATATTGAAAACAACAAATAAAAAACCCACTTTTGAGGGTAGGCTTTAGTTGGTGCGCCATCGGGGACTCGAACCCAGGACACCCTGATTAAGAGTCAGGTGCTCTACCAACTGAGCTAATAGCGCGAATACAAATGATATTATAGCACTTTATTTTTTTTTGTCAATATATTTCAAAAAAACTTTTGTTGAGATACAATAGATAGGTAACAAAAAAAATAAAAAAGAAGATTCCCGTTTGTGATATAGTAATGGTGATCAAACCAACTATGGAAAGGGAATC
>JBHADM010000120.1:0-7447 GCA_041855045.1 Bacillota bacterium
CTGTGTGACGATGGCTTCGGTAAATGCGCGGAAGCCTGCAATGGGTACTTCCAGGGCAAGCGTGGTTTCCACCAATCTACGGCGCTGCTCTCGGCCAAGCTGATTGCTTTGCGCCTCTGCATCCAGTCCGCATAGCTCCGCCATCACATGGGCAAGCTTTTGCGGATACAGGGTGTACAGCATGGTGATGATTTTACGGTTGGGCGCTTCCTGTATCTCTCGTTGTATGCGTTTATCCAGTTTTTCGGCGTCCAGTGCCGGTTTGAGGTTCAGGAAGATACGGCACTGCCTGATGTCCTCAATAAAGCTCGAGGCGGACAATACCAGCGGGCCGCTGATGCCGAAGTGTGTAAACAGCATTTCGCCCTGCTCCTGATAGCGGATTTTCCTGCCCTCTTTCAGCGTCAGCTCCACGTTCTTCAGGCTGATGCCCTGCAGTGAGCGCACCCAATCGGCGCTGCTGTTAAGTGGCACAAGAGCCTGTCGAGGCGGCACCATGCGGTGTCCGAGCACCTCCAGAAGCCGATAGCCGTCGCCTGTCGAGCCGGTGGTGGGGTAGCTTAAGCCGCCGGTGGCCAGTATAAGCCTATCGCAGTCCAGACGTTTACCGTTGTCGAGCAATACGCCGCATACGGCACCGTCCTCTATGAGGATTTCCTGTGCCACGCTGCGGTAAAGCACCTTGCCGCCATTGCCCTCAAAGGCGCGCAGCAGGGCGTTGGTAATATCGCTGGCCTTGTCGCTTTGCGGATAACAGCGGTCGCCGCGCTCTGTTTTGATAGGGCAGCCCTGCGCCTCAAAAAATGCTATGAGGTCATAGGGCGTGTAGTCCGACAGGCTGGGATATAAAAAGCGTGGGTTATGTACCACGTTTTTTAAGAACTCCTCGTTTTCACAGGCGTTACATACGTTGCAGCGCCCTTTGCCGGTGATGTATATCTTTTTGCCGCATTTTTCATTTTTTTCCAGCAATGTGACTTCAGCGTGTTGGCTGGCGTAGTATCCTGCCATAAGCCCTGCCGCGCCGCCGCCGATAATGAGTATCTTCATGCGCGCTCCAAAAAGTCGGATTCGAGTATTTGCCTATCCTCTGCAATGCTTAGAAAACTCAATGCGATATGCCCTTCATGTAGCAGCTGTACATCGCTACCCGGTGTGCCTTCCTCCATTACATAATCGTTGCCTATAAAGAAATATCGCTGTTTACGCGGGCTTGCGAACTCCACGTAATGGTCGTTGGGCGTTACGGCACTGATAAAGGCCATACGGGCTTCTTTGATCCGATTGACAGGGATGGCAGGCACATTGATGTTTAAAAAGCTTTCGCGTGTCGCAATTTCCGTGCGATGCAGCTTTTCTGCCATATCCAGCGTGAACGCAGCGGCAAAATCTATCATGTCCATGTCGGCATGAAAGTCTATCGAGGCGGCGATTGCTTTTTTTCCGCAAATAACAGCTTCCCGCGCTGCGCCGCAGGTGCCGCTGTATATGATGGCTCTGCCTACGTTCAGGCCATCGTTAATACCGCTGATAACCATATCAATCTCATCGGGATACAGATTTAACAGCGCCAGCCTTGTGCAGTCGGCAGGTGTGCCGTCTACGGAATAGCTGTCGTAGTCGGTATTTTTCAGCTGCTTCACCAGTATGGGGTTATGCAGCGTGATATAGTGGCTGTTTGCGCTTCTTTGTTTGGACGGTGCCACCACGATGGGGCGATGGCCGCGCTTGATGGTCTCTTTGGCGAGGGCGGCAAGTCCGTAGGTATGCACGCCGTCGTCGTTCGTCAATAATATGTTCATGTGTCTCCTGTGGGGGGATGTTATACGATATCAAATAGCAATAGCTTATTGCGAAATGCTAAGGACGCCTGCGCATAAACCTGCATACAAAACAGAAATTCTGCGTTATATGTTATGTTGTTGCGCCGCTGATGGCTTCCCGCAGCACATTGATGATGATGGCTGTCACCACAGCCCACAGTATGTTATCCAGTTGATAGCATCGCGGCCAAATTTGCGTGGCGAGACAGACAAGCCAGGTATCCAGCCCGATAAACATCAGCGTGACGAGGAATGGGTGAAAGGCATTCAACATAAGGGGGCGAATGGGGCGCAGTATGGTGTGTACGACGCCCAGCAGCGCGCCGGCGTACATGGCTTCCATAATGTAAATCAGTTCCATGCCGGGCAGCGCATAGGCGCAAATGGGTACGGCGAGTACAGTGATAAAGAATCGTACAAAAATCATGTTTTGTGCTATGCAGCAGAGCCTTTGCTCTGTGACATCCAATCTATTATTTTTGTTGCGCCAGTGTTTGGGCTACAGAGAGTCCCGTTGCGCTGGCCTGCATGAGTCCGCGCGTAACGCCGGCACCGTCGCCTATGCAGTACAGACCGTCTATGGCGGTTTGGAAGCGGCTGCTCACCGTTACTTTGCTGGAATAGAACTTGACTTCGACGCCATAGAGCAGGGTGTTCTTGCTGTACAAACCGGGGGCGATATTATCAAAGGCTTTCAATGCCTCCACAATGCTCGTAAGATGTCGGGGCGGTAGTACAAAGCTCAGATCCCCCGGCACTGCGGTTTTGAGTGTGGGTACCGTGGTGCTGCGCTCCAGTCTTTTTTCGGTGGTGCGTCTGCCCTTGAGCAGGTCGCCCAAACGCTGTACCATGATGGGGCCGCCGGTCAGCATATTGCCCAACTGGGCAATATAGCGGCCGTACTCTATAGGCTGGTTGAATGGCTCTGTAAATGTGGTGCTCACCAGCATGGCAAAGTTGGTGTTCTTTGTGCGCAGGCCTTCGTCGTCGTAGCTGTGCCCGTTTACCACAGCTATGCCGCCCTCATAGTATTCCTGGCTAACTTCGCCGCCGGGGTTCATACAAAATGTGCGCACCTTGTTTTCGTAGGTGTCGGAATAATAGATGAGCTTGGCTTCATATAGGTGTTTGGTCAGATGATCCATCACCGCATTAGGTACCTCCACACGCACGCCGATGTCCACTTCGTTGTTGGAGGTTTTCAAACCCAGTCTTTGCACCTCTTTGGTAAGCCAGTCCGCGCCGCCGCGTCCGGGAGCGGCTATCACGTACTTGGCGCGTACGGCATATTCCTCACCTTTGCGCGGCTTCAGCACGATGCCTACCACCTTATCGTTCTCTACCAGTATATTGCTGGCATTGGTCAGCTCGCGGAATTCGATGTTGCTCTCATGCTGGATAAAGTCTTCCATGGCACCGAGTACCTTTGCGGAATTTTCGGTTCCCAAATGGCGCACCGGACAGGGTACCAGCTTGATATTGTGCTTACTGGCCTCATACTGTATTTCATCCACATAGCGGTTGTTCAGTCCGTGTACAGTTTCGCCAGCGCCAAACTGCAAATAGATGTCATCGGCTTCTTTGATGAGCTCATTGGCTTTTTGCTCGCCAAGATATGAAGCGATATGGCCGCCTACTTCGGGACTCAGGGAAAGTTTTCCGTCGCTGAATGCGCCGGCGCCCGACCAACCGTGCATGATATTGCAAGGTTGGCAGTGTACGCACACACCTGTAATGCGCGCGGGGCAGGTTCTTGTCTTAATGGACTTACCGGAGTCCACAATCAATGTTTTTGCTTCCGGCCAGTGTTTTCGCAGCCCCAGCGCGGTGAATATGCCTGCGGGGCCTGCGCCGATAATAACCACATCATATTGTTCTGTATAGTTTGTCATAATTTTCCCTTTGCCTTTTATGTGGCGATCGTTATGCGCGATCAAATGAAAGATAGCCCGGACTCATATCCTATGCGCAGGCATGTCGAGTGTCGTTTTGTTTTGCTTGCAAAGCTGCAGGCTGCTTGCTTTCGTAAAGCGCAATCTCGATTTGAATATGCTATGAAATACTTTTAACTTTTCTTACGATCCTATTTTTTACCGTGTTCTGCCAGCCCAATCTTGCGGTATACCTTACGCAACATGCGCTGTGCCAGGCCACTTGCAATTTCGGCATTTCTATCCAGCACGCTGTGCAGATACGCTTTGTCTGCCATCAGCCGTTTATGTTCCGCCTGTATGGGCTCCAGGGCGGCAACCACCGCGTCGGCTGCACGGTCTTTCAATTCGCCGTAGCCTTTGCCGCTAAAGCTTGTACAGATATCCTCCATGCTTTCACCGCTGAGCGCGGCAATCATTTCCAATAGGTTGCTCACGCCCGGTTTATTTTCGCGGTCGAAGCGGATTTCGGCATCGCTGTCCGTCACGGCACGGCGTATCTTTTTGCGAATGATATTGGGTTCGTCCAGCATGGATACAAAGGAATCCTCGGGATCGCTCTTACTCATCTTACGAGTGGGCTCCGTTAGGCTCATCACTCTGGCGCCGATCTTCTGTATCAGCACTTCGGGTATGGTAAACACATCGCCATACAGGCTGTTGAAGCGCATTGCCACATCGCGCGTCAGCTCTAAGTGCTGTTTTTGATCGGAGCCAACGGGCACAACGGCGGTATCAAACAACAGTATGTCGGAGGCCATGAGTACCGGGTAGGTATATAAGCCGGCGTTTACGTTGTCCTGATGGCGGGACATCTTGTCCTTAAACTGTGTCATACGGTTCAGTTCACCCATATAGGTGAAACAGTTTAATATCCAGGCAAGCTCGGCATGGCCGCTTACATGGCTTTGACAATAAATCAGGTTTTTATCCGGGTCAAGACCGCTGGCAATATACAGAGCAGCCAGCTCCAGACATTTTTTACGCAATGTTGCAGGATCCTGTCTGACGGTAATGGCGTGCATGTCTACTATGCAGTACAGGCAGTTATAAGCCTCTTGCAAAGGTACAAAATTCTTGAGTGCACCGATATAGTTACCTATGGTAAGTGTACCGGAAGGCTGTATACCGCTGAATAAATTTTTCTTTTTGGTTTCTTGTGTCATATTGTTCTCCTGCGCATGCAATTAAGCATATTTTAACGGAATAATTTTAGCATATTAGTGTATCTCTGTAAAGCCGTTACAGGGCAAATCACAACGATTGCAACGGGACGCATGCGTATTTTTTGATGGATTTGTTAATTTTATCAGGCGCTTCGTTCAGAAATTTGTTTAACTATGATATAATAATCCTAATATCGATTGTGCATCGGGAGGTTGTTTATGAAGCATCTGTTCAGACTCTTGTCCTTTTTGTTTGCGCTGTTTTGGAGCATATCCGCAAGCGCTATGGACTTTTCGGATTACGCCGAAAAAAGGTCGTTCCAAAACAGCAAGGAGCAAGTGCTTTTTGACTACCCGGAAGGAAAATGGTCTTACGAGTCGGATGCACTTTCCGTATCCATACAGCGTTTTGAAGATAAGGATTATATGGTGATATACTATATTGCCGATGTCAAGTTTTCGGAGCCGAACCGTCTGGAACATTTCTTTGCCGACCCCAATAATGTGGGTAAGTCCTTTAAGTATGCCGAAAATATTGCCAGAGACAATAAAATTGTGTTCGGCATCAACGACGACCAGGTGGGTCATCGCATATACAATCATAAAACCGTCGGACATGTGATACACAAGGGCACGATTATCGGCAATCAAACCTATAAAAGCAAAGTGCGCAGTCTGCCAAACCTCGACTGTATGGCCATCGCCGACGACGGAACGATGAGCGTGTACGCATTTAACGAGCATACTGCCGAGGAATATCTGGCGATGGGCTATAATATGGTGTCCAGCTTTGGCCCCTATGTCATACGCGACGGTGCAATCAACCCCTATTTGGATAAGAACTATACCTTGCAGGAAGCCCGTACCGTCATCGGTATGATAGATAAAAATCACTATGTCGTGTTTACCTGTGAAGGCAGACGCAAAGGCATCTCGCTTGGTGCATCTCTAAAATGGGTGGGGGAGAAGTTATTGGAAAGAGGCGTGACCCAAGCCTTCAATTTGGACGGCGGGGGCACTACGTCCCTGTTGTTTATGGGCGTCAAACTCAATTATTTTAATCCATCCGGTATGGTGAAAAAAGACCGCGCCCTCAACGGAGTGTTTGGCATAGGAAAAAGCGACTTGGTACCCGCTTGGGAGGGACTGGGCAAGTAATGAAAAAGTATTTGTTTGCGGCCTTCCTTCTCCTGTCTGTTGCAGTATTCTGTTTGCCGGCTCTTGCGGAGCAGGCCGAGAATATCGCTGCAGAGCTGCAATATACCGCGCCGGAATCCAAAAATATTCCCAAACTCTATGACGGCGACCATATGGATAACTTCCGTACCGGTCAAAAATATAAAAAATATCTGGAAATCCAATCCGAAAAACCCATCTATACGCTTTATCTCCGCTGGATGGATCTGCCATCCTTATGGGCCATACAGGTGAAAGAGGACGGAAAATGGGTGAACAGTATGGAGCTGCCGGGCAATATCTTCCACTCGGAGGTAGTCAAGCTGCCCGGATTGACGCATTTTCGTATTATCTCACTGGATATCAATATCATATGGCTGACCCTGTTTGAGCTGGAAGCCTATACCGAAGGCAGTCTGCCTCCGCATGTACAGCATTGGGAGGCCAATGAGGACAAAAAGGATATCATGCTTCTGGTCGCCCATCCGGACGATGAGCTGCTGTTTTTTGGCGGATTGATTCCCACATATGCCCGCAGTAAGGATACGCAGCTGCAGGTGGTATATATGACCTACGGTGTGCGCAATCGTATTTATGAACTGCTGAACGGCCTGTGGCACTGCGGTCTGCGCAACTACCCCAGTGTTGGAAAATTTTCCGATGCTTACAGCATCAGCATGAAAAAAGTCTTTCAATTGTGGAACAAAGAGAAGGCGCTGCGCTATGTGGTGGATCAGATCCGTAAGCACAGACCCGATGTGCTGGTAAGTCATGATTTTGCTGGCGAATACGGGCACGGCGCGCACAAAGCCTGTGCGGTATTGGCAGACGAAGCCTTTTACCTGGCGGCGGATGCGGATTATATCACGGAGTATGCGCCATGGCAGGTGAAAAAAGTTTATGTGCACCTTGGCGACAGCGATGTGATACATATGGATTGGGAGAGCAAATCCGCTGTATTTAACGGAAAAAGCGCACTGGATATTGCCGCCGAGGCCTTTGCCTTTCACCAAAGCCAACAGAGCGGCAAGGCTTCGTATAATGGGGAAGAATTTTTGTTTCGTGTAGTTTCCGGCGGCATGTTCGATAATGCAAAATTTCGTCTTTTGCATAGTACGGTCGGCGAGGATGTCATAAAAAATGATTTTTTTGAGAATCTAAAATAAAGAGTCAGGAGTGTTCTATGAAAATCATCAGCTTATTGCTTGTATGTATCTGCTTGTGCGGCAGCGCTTTGGGAGAAGCGGCCAATATTACCGAAACACTTACGTTTCATTCCTCGGGAAGCAAGGCTTATGGCCGCCTGTACGACGGTAAGTACCGTGTGCCTTTTGAAACCCGCGCTGCCAAA
>JBHADM010000121.1:0-15354 GCA_041855045.1 Bacillota bacterium
CTTTGATGAAAGTCGATGGCACCCATGTTTTTTTGGGGCATAGGGTCGTAGGTGGCCTGTGTCTCATCCTGTTTGACAGGTGTAATGCTATCCCATTTTTCCAATGTTTCAAGCAGGAGAGCAGCACCTATCTCGGATAGTTTGGACAACAGGCTTTCCGTCGTGTCCTCCTGTGTAATAGGGCATTCGGCTTTCAGAAGCATATCGCCGGTGTCTATGCCTTTATCGGTAAGCATGGTGGTGACACCCGTCATCGTATCTCCCTGCAGTATCGCCCATTGTACGGGGGAGGCACCTCTGTGTCTGGGCAGCAGAGAAGCATGTACATTAATGGTCGCTCTGGGTATGGACAGTATCTCCTCGGAGAGTATCTGCCCAAATGCCGCGGTCACGCAGATATCCGGTTTCAGGCTGCGGAGCATATCGGCCTCCAGGCGTATTTTTACGGGTTGTAATACCGCTATGTTTTGGCTTTCTGCATAAATTTTAACCGGACTTTTCTGTACCTTACCGCCCCTGCCCTTTGGGCGGTCGGGCTGGGTCAACACGGCGACCACATCATATCCACTCTCAACCAAGGCACGTAAACTGGGCACGGCAAACTCCGGCGTGCCCATAAAGACGATTCTCATTCCTGCTTCTCCCTGTTTGCTCTGCGGAAGCGGCGCGGCTCCTTGTTTCTGGCTTCCTCTAAATCTTCAGGGAAGACTTCGTTTTCCATAATGTCCACATAGAGCTGTCCGTCCAGATGGTCCAGCTCGTGGCAGATGGCGCGTGCCAAAAAGTCTTCGGCGACAAGCTCAAAAGCATTGCCTTGTCTGTCCTGCGCTTTGACTTTAATTTTTTGCGGGCGCTTCACATTGCCGTATCGGCCGGGTATGCTCAAACAGCCCTCCAAACCCAACTGGCAGCCTTCTTTTTCAATGATTTCCGGATTGATAAACTCATAGATTGTTTTTGCATTCTCCGATTCGCGTATGTCTACCACGCAGATTCTGCGCAGTATGCCTATTTGCGGCGCAGCCAGTCCAACGCCGTCGGCATGGTACATGGTATCCGCCATGTCGTCCAATAGAGTATGCAGTCTTGCATCGAATTTTGTTACTTCTCGGCAGTGTTGCCTCAGTTTGTCATCGCCGATTTCAATAATGGTTCTGATTGCCATTTGTTTCCTCTTTCTACATCATGTTGTTGGGATCCACTTCGTATAGTATATGAATGTCCTCATAGCCGGTACGGGACAGTTGCTCCAGAAAAGCCTTAAAAGGTTCCGCATCGCTATGCACAAACATCTTTAGCAGTATTTGGTAGCGGTGCTTATTGTTGATGCGCTTTACCGGCGCTTCGTCCATGTGAAAATTGATCAGCCGCTTTTTTTCTGTTGGGTATTTTGCCAAATGTTCTCTGATTTGTGCCCGCATGGCGCTGCATATGTTGTACACGCTTTGTTTGTCCTTGCCTTCCAGCAACAGACGCACAATCTGCGTATAAGGTGGATAGAAAGACTTTTTGCGCCGTTCCAATTCCTTGGTAAAAAACGCGCGAAAATCCTGTTTAGAGGCATCCACAATTACATTGTGTTCGGGTTTGTAAGTCTGTATGATAACCTCGCCGGCCTGGCTGGCGCGTCCGGCTCTGCCTGCTACCTGTGTAATCAGTTGGAAGGTGCGCTCGGGGGCGCGGTAGTCCGGCAGGTTCAATGTGATATCCGCCGCAATCACGCCTACCAGGGTGACATTTGGAAAATCCAAGCCTTTTGTGATCATCTGGGTACCGATCAGTACCTGCGCATTTCCGTTGCGGAAGGATTCCAGTATCTCGGCGTGGGCGTTCTTTGAGGAGGTCGTGTCCAAATCCATGCGTACAATCTTAACATCCGGGAAAAATTTGAGCAATTCTTCCTGCACCTTTTGTGTACCACCGCCAAAATAGCGTATATATCGGCTGCTGCAGCTGGGACAGGCGAGCGGAATGGCTTTGGTGTTGCCGCAAACATGGCATTTCAGGCTTTCTTTTTCGCCATAACCTGCCATATGGTAGGTCATGGAGATGTCGCAGTTGTCACATTGCATCACATAACCGCAGTTGCGGCAGGATATGAATGTGGAGTGCCCGCGGCGGTTTAAAAATAAAATAACCTGATTTTTGTTCTCCAAATGCATGCGCATTTTGGCCAGCAGCAGGCTGGAAAACATACTGCGATTGCCGGATTGCAGCTCCTTGCGCATATCCACCACACTGACAGAGGGAAGCGGTCTGTCCATCACGCGCTTTGGCATCTCGATGAGTGTCAGGTTGCCGTGCAAGGCCATCGCAAAGGATTTGATGCTGGGGGTCGCACTGGATAGCACATAGATGCCGCCTTCGTTTTTAACGCGCAGCTTGGCTATGTGTCTGGCATCGTACTGCGGGTGGCGGTCGCTTTGATAGGTGGTTTCATGCTCTTCGTCCACCACAATGAGTCCAAGGTTCTCGACCGGTGCAAATATGGCAGAGCGTGCACCGATGACCACCCTTGCTTGGGATAGCCGTATGCGCCGCCACTCGTCGTATTTTTCGCCGGCGTTGAGCCGCGAATGGAGTACGGCGGCATTACCGGCAAAGCGTTCTCGGAACCAACGCACCATCTGCGGCGTCAGCGAGATTTCAGGCACCAGTATAATGACGCCTTTGCCCTCTTTTAAGGCTTTTTTTACAAGGCGTATATAAACCTCCGTTTTGCCGGAGCCGGTAACACCATGAATCAGAAAGGCTTTGGATCCTGCCTTGCTGTCCTCTTCGATGATTTGCAAAGCCTGCTTCTGCTGCTCCATGAGCGGCGGATCCGGAACGATTTCCAAGTCCGCATCTTCATAAGGCAGCCGAAACACCTCTCGTTTATAGAGCGTTATCACGCCATCCCTATCCATTTGTTTGAGTGATTCCAGCGGCGAATTCACATAGTCGGATAACTCCGATACGGCATGTTCCTCCGCATCGCTCAGCAGGTTTAACAAAATCCCTTTTTTACGGCTAACACCGTATTTGGCAAGCCAAGCTGCAATGTCCTCCGGGGCGATTTGAAGCTTGGCAACATTTTCCTGTTTGATTTGTATTTTGGCACGGCGCATCTCCGGCGGAAGCATCAATCGCAGGGTTTCTGCGATAGGGCAATGGGCTTCGTCCGCCATCTGCCTTGCCAGTACTATGAGCTGGGGCAATATTGCAGGGTAGTCCTCCAATACACGGTGTATACTTTTGATTTTACTTGCTTCCAGGTCGCAGCTTTCGCTAAGCCCAACCACGATCCCGTACAGCTGATTGCGATTAAAGGGAACGCTGACACGCATGCCGATTGCAAGATGCATATCCTCTGGTACGGCGTAAGTAAAGGAACGGCTTAATTTACTGTGTACAATATCAACGACAACCTCTGCAAACAAGCAAGTACCTCCTAAGCACATTCTTTGATATCATTTTGGAGCTGAAAACACGTTTCAGCATATAAATATACAGAATATATTATAAACCAATTTTCCGATACAATCAAATATAAGAGGCTTAAGCGGAACATTTTTACAGAAGTCGCATACTTTCATAGAAGTAAAAAAGAAGAGGCCGAAACCTCTTCAATAATTTTTAGATTTTCATTCCGTACATCTAAGTGAATAACGCATTTCATCTGCATTGTCCAAGCAAAACTGATTACTCACATCAGTAAAACCAAGTTTTTCCAGCAATGCTCTGCATGCAGCATTGTCCTTTACCGTAAATGCCGTCAGCTCCTGCAAGCCCTGTATATGGAATGCATGGTCTATTAGCGTATGCATGATTTCTGTTCCATAGCCTTTGCCGCAGTATTCGGACTGCAGAAGCAAACCGATTTCATAACAATCCTCTTTTTCAAAGGGGTGATATATCACATACCCGATTACATGGGTACTTGCCTTATGTACTATGGCATATACCACGGGCGATTTTTGCAGGGCGTATTGCTCCAGAAAATCCTGTGTACGTACCGCATCATATATTGGCTCAATGTAGCGCATGGTTTGGGCATCACTGAGATATGCGAGTGTGTTTTCAAAATCCGCTTGTTCAAAGCGGCGCAGCAAGATTTGTTTGCTTTCTATATTCATCAGGTTACATCTGCCGGCATCTCCGGTCTGGGGCCCAAGTACTCTGTCATCTGCGCATCGCTTAGTTCAAACTTTTCCTGTACCATTCCCCAGAATAGGTTGGGACGTTTTTTTATAATGTTGCGCAGGCGGTTGAGACGGGTACGCCAGTAAGACATAGCACCCTGCGGTGTAGTAGGAGAGTCAAAGTTGATGGCTTTGTCGTTCAGTTCTGCCCAACGGTTGAAGTGGAAGCTCATTTCCGGCTCAAGTATAGCAACCATACGCTCCATCTCCTCCAGCATTATCTCTGTGGTAAACGTTTTGAAAACAATACCCAGTCGCTGCAGGAACAAGTCCTTCATTTCGGCATTTTCCAAAAGCTTGCGGATTAAGATATTCGGTATTTTCATGTCGCCGGCACCCTCCGGTTTGAGGTAGCTTCGCGGGCTGTCGAATGCGGAGTTGAACAGACCGTAGTCCAGGTCAAACATTAGCCAGCGCCATTTGGAGCCTTCTTTGTGCAGCTTGTAGGCGCGTGTGTTACCCGCGTCGGAGTTGCCAAAAAACATCTCTATGGCCAAATAATCAAAATAGTTCAGTACATCAATGCGATCGGTCAGGTATTTTAAGTCGTCGGGATTGCTGGCGGGGTTTAGGGTTTCCGCCACCTGTTTTAGCTTTGTAAACTCTTCGTTGCTGCCAAAATAGGTTTTACGGTTGGCTTCCACAATGTCCATCTGATCCGCCTCGGCAAGCGACAAGCCCTCATGCTGCGCCACAAAGAAGCGGTCGGCGCGCTCGCGCATGTTATAGTGTCCGTAATACTCGCCGTTGATATATACGATGACAGGCTTCCAAGCCTGCTTGATAACAGTGGTATCCAGACGCTCTGCCAGTACATGCTGCAAGGCGTCCACAAGTCTTGTCCATACATTGTCGTTGCCGCTGTTGCGCAGGATAAAGCTCTTGTATTGTGTAAAGTCCCTGTTTTCAAACAGCTTGGCGTTGAAGTATTTTTCGCCATAGCGAGATTTTGCGCGTACTTTGAGCGTTTTTTGCGGCATATCCAGGCTGTATTGGCCTTGCAGACCAAACTCCATATCCTGGTCCAAAAGGGTCTTGCCGTCCAGCTCAAAAAGCTCTATGTGACCGGGGCGTTCGTTTTTTCCATACTCACGGTAGATTGCATTTTTAAAAGGGATACCACCGCTTTTATCAATGTTGGGGCCGGGCGTAAACATACCGTTGGTGGGATTCCATAGCTCGTCGGGGTCAACGGTTATGGATACCAGAGGCAGCGTGTGATACAGGTTCATCATATAGCTCTGCGTTACCACAGGGCTGGGTTCCAAGCCCTCTGCATATGCGCGGGCGCGCAAGGAAGTGGTTTTGCTGATTTTCAGCGGCGTGCCGTCGTACCGGGCGGAGGCATCCGTTGGGAGACTGCCGTCTGTGGTATAGTACACCACAGCGTTTTCGGGTGCTGTTATCGCAAGGTCAATGTCACCTTTGTATTGTCCGCCCTTTAAGGAAAACACAGGCGTTGCGGTATAGCCTGTAAAAGCTTCCTCGTTTACTTTCATAGGGGTGGGCTTACGGAAGTAAAAAAAGCCCTCTGCGCCTATCATTCTGCCGTAGCCAACATTACTCGGGATGGCTGGCAAGGGGATGCGGTCCAACACACGACCGCTGGAATCACTGAAGGTAATGGTTTCATCGCCGGCTTTTCGCAATTTAAAGTTGGCGTGGATTTCGCTGTCGGTTGTTAGACCAATCTCTCCGTCCAACACCACAATCATGTGGCTTTGCGGTGCAATCACCGTTTTTGGGGGAAACTGCCAGCGGCGCGGTCTGCCTATATTATCGCTAAGCCCGAAACCACCAAGGTTTACGGGCTTATTGCTGGCATTATAAAGTTCCACATAATCTGTTGTCAAAAGGTTTGGTCCAAGCGGAGCGGAGTCGTTGGAGGCAACCACTTCGGTAATGAACACGCCGGTGGGATTGTATCGGCGCATCAGTTTATCGCTTTGTATTTTTCCGTTTAGGTTGTTCGGACTGCCGGGTGTGGCAATGTTAAAGATTTCCCAAATACCGTCTTCGTTCAAACCATAGCTGTGGTCTTTTGGGATATTGTCGATGGATACCCGGTCTATCAGTCTGCCGCGAGAATCGCTCAGCACAATGGTTTCACTTTCGGCGCTGAGGCGGAAGTTGGTGTGCGGAAAATCCTTACGCACGCGGTCTTTATCGCTGGCGAATACAACATAATATCCATAGGGTTCTATCACCGCATCAGGAGCAAATCGCCATTTCAAGGCTTTGCTTTCCTTATCGCTGATGGCGAAGTTAGCAAGGGATATGGTCTGGTCGCTGGTGTTATACAGCTCTATCCAATCCTGCAGCTCGTCGTCCTCGTCGCGCAAGCCGCTGGCAGGGTCGGGGCTGATCTCGTTAATGCGTATGGTGCCCTCGCTAAGTGCATTGCTGCTGCGATAGGCCAGATATCCCGCTTCGGTATTGTCATAGCCGGGGCTGTATTGGCTTGTTGATATATAGGTGCCGTCGCCGGTTAAGGAATAGGATTCATCCGTACCCATGATGGGAAAGCTTACCGAGCTGATAAGATAGGCGTTGGGGTCAAACAGATATACGCTTTCGCCTATGCTGGTCAGCTTAAATTTGGCGTGAAATATACCCAGCTGTGTATTTACGACATTTTTGTTTGTAGCGTATACGATAACAAACCCCTTGCCCGGAATTTCATAATCGGGAAACAGAAATTTGATGCGGTCGCTTCTATCCGAAAGACCAACGCCTTTTAGATTAATAGAGCTGTCGCTTGCGTTGAAGATTTCTATATAATCGCTGAACACGCCGTTTTCATCCGGTACGGCGGAAGTATTAATCGGCATGACTTCGCTGATAATTAATGGGTCATAGTAGGGGTCACGATTGGCACTGGAGTTATCCACCATACCCCCCAAGGTTTTCACAGCGCGGTTTTGTACTTCCTTTGGGAATATCAGGTACATCAGTGCAAGTATGCCAGTCATCAAAAGAATCAGTACCAGCGTGCCGACTCTGTTTTTGCTGTTTCCTTTTAAATTGCTTCGAGATTGGGGAGCTCTTTGATAAGGTGATTGCATGTTTCCTCCTTAATATAGCCGCTCAGGTTAAATATTTACATCATATTGTGGATAACTTATCCACAATCAAGGTGACAAAATCATCTATTTTTTCTTGCTGCCCAGCTTGTTTTCGTTGCCGGTAAGCAGTCTTTGTATATTGGTGCGGTGTCTGTATATGCCGATGATTGTCAGCAGCAATGCCCAAAGCGGGGGTAACATGTCTGTGGCAAGGTATTGTATGCTGAGCAAAATGGTAAAGCTGATTAAAAACAGCATGCTGCCCAAGGATACAAAGCGGGTGATATATACAACCAACAGACCGATGGCCAGCGCAATCAATCCCCAAATGGGGAAAAGATAAATAAATGTTGTAATGGAGCAGGCCACGCCTTTTCCACCGTAGAATTTATGATAGATGGGCCAATTGTGACCGATTACAGCGAAAAAACCGCCGACCAGGCCGCCGTACAACACGGAGTTGGCATCTGTGCCGCCGAGAGAAGCCATAATGCGCTGACCGATGATAATGGCAAACAGCGTTTTGGCAATATCCAGAATCATTACAATAAGGCCGGCTTTTGCGCCCATAACACGCAGCACATTGGTGGTGCCGGTACTCTTGCTGCCGTGTTCACGTATATCGATATTGCCGATTTTTTTGCTGACCAATATACCGGGCGAAAAAGAAGCAATCAAATAGGATAGCAATGCGATTAAAAGATAAGCGATGATCGGGTGCATGCTCAGTCCTCGTTCTTTCTTTCACGAATGATAATTTTAATCGGTGTACCTGCAAAATCAACCGATTTGCGAATATGATTTTCCAAAAATCTTTGATATGAAAAATGCATGAGTTTTTCGTCGTTTACAAAAATAATAAATGTGGGAGGGGTGATGCCCTGTTGGGTAGCATAGTAAATTTTCAATCTCCTGCCGGATATGGCAGGCGCCTGCATCGCCATTTGTGCATCATGAATGATGTCATTCAGCACGCCGGTACTAATGCGCTTGCGACAGTTCTGCCATACATACTGCACTTGTTTGAGCACCTGCTCCATGCGTTTTCCAGTTAATGCGGAAATAAATATCACGGGTGTGTAGCGCATAAATTTCAGATCTTCCAGCACCTGCTGTTTATATTTTTCCAGCGTGCCGGTTTCTTTGTCGATGGCATCCCACTTGTTGATGCAAACCACCACACCTTTACCGGCATCCAATACGAGCCCGGCTATCTTGGTATCTTGCTCCGTCACGCCTTCCTGCGCATCAATTACCAGAAGCGCTACATCACATCGGTCGATTGCCGCAATGGCGCGCAGTACGGAATAACGCTCCAGAGATTCATCCTCTATCACGCTTTTTTTGCGTATGCCTGCGGTATCTATGATTACATAGCGATTTCCCTCGTTATCCAACAAAGGGCTGTCTATGGCGTCGCGCGTGGTGCCGGGGATGTCGCTTACCATACTGCGTTCCTGCCCCAGAAGATGGTTTACCATGGAGCTTTTGCCGACATTGGGTTTGCCAACAACTGCAATATTGCAAATTTCCTCCTCTTCATCCAATACATCGTCCTGTTCCGGAAGCAGCTCTGCGATGCTTTGCAGCACATCACCCAGCCCGAACATATTGCTTGCGGAAATGGCGATAGGGTCGCCCAATCCGAGATTATAGAACTCGTATACACTGTCCTGCAGGCCGGTGTAGTCCACTTTGTTTACAACAAGCACAACGGGTTTAGAGGTCTTGCGCAACATATTCGCCACTTCGTAGTCATCCGGGGTTACACCTTGCCGTACATCGCAGAAGAAGAGTATGATATCGGCTGTATCTATCGCCAGCTGCGCTTGATAACGCATTTGTTTGAGAAGCACATCCTCGCTGGTCATATCCAGTCCGCCTGTGTCTATCATGGTGAATTTTTTGCCTGCCCATTCCGCATCGCCGTAAATACGGTCGCGCGTTACGCCGGGTATATCTTCCACAATGGATACCCGCCGACCGATGACTTTATTAAAAAAGGAACTTTTGCCTACGTTGGGACGTCCAACGACAGCGATTAAAGGTTTCATATACAGTACTCCTAACACGCGACATCAAAAGAGATCGCTCCGTGATATTTATGCATTATACATACGCATAAATACCCATATTAACTTGTTTATTATATAGGATAGTGCCGTTATAATCAATATATTTCGGCGCACGGCAGCGCGGGTAGTTCATATTTTTACAATACTGTTATGTCACAGCGCAGCGATTGACAACAAACATCTTGTTGTTTATCGCTGCTTTACGGCAAATAAACAAGCTGCTTTGCGCTATGAAAATCGGTATCAGTGAGGTCTGAAAAATTGGAAAAACAATACTGATTTCGTTGACCCTTTGCAGCGAGTATGATATGATAAAAGTACTAAAAAAAGCGAGGAATTGCATATGAAAAAAAAGCTTGTTCCCATTATTACACTCTCTGTGTTAGCCCTTGCGTTGATTATTTTTATCATTATCGGCGTGGGCAATTATCAGCGTTTAAAAGCATATAAAGATGCGGAGGCATTGGTTTCCGCCAAAAAATTTGACGAGGCCATAGCGGCTTTCAAGGAATTGGGTGATTTTCGGGATTCCGCTACAAAACTGCCCGAAATATATTATTCACAAGCAAAGCATCTGTTAAGCCAAAAAGACTACGATGGCGCCATACTGGCTTACGAGAATGCGGGTGAATTTAAGGATGCGGCGGATAAAGTGTTGGAAGCCAAGTATATGCGCGCAGAGCAAATGGTGCTGGAGGAACAGTTCATGGAAGCCGCCAACGAATTTACTATGCTTGGTGAATATAAAGGATCCATGGACAGAGCAAAGGACGCTATGTTTCTTTACGCAAAAAAACTGCTGGCGGAAAACAAAACGGATGATGCCAAGGAAATCTTGAAGTCTTTGGAGCAATATCAGCCGGCTCTGAATTTGATTGCCGAATTAAATAAGGAAGAAAGCTATAAAGCGGCGGTTGCCTTGTTGGATAAAAATGAATATAAGGCCGCTGCCGAAGCCTTCCTGGCATTGGGCGATTACGAGGATGCCAAACAAAAAGGCGAAAGTGCTTTGTATCTTCTAGCCACATCCCTGCGGGACAAGGGTGCTTTAGACGCGGCTATCGCTGTGCTCGAAAGCATACCCGACTATGATGTGGCGCAAAACCTGCTGCAAACATGGCGCGCCGAGCAAGCCTATGCCAAGGCGCAGTCTTTGCTTCAAGAGCGTAAATTTGAAGAAGCAGCCGAGATTTTCGCTGCTTTGGGGGATTACGAATCCGCAACAACCCTTGCGGAAAACGCCTATTTAAGCCATGCTAAAAGCTTGATTGCAGAATATAAATTGGAAGAAGCCCTGACAACGCTGCATAAGATAAACCAAAACAGCGAAGCGAAAACGCTCTTGGCTGCATTGGAGAAACAAGTTGCCTATCAAAAAGCAATGGAGTTGCAGAAGGCAAAATACTTTGATGAAGCAGCCAAAGCATTTACCGCATTGGGAAATTATCAGGATGCCGTCGTGCAGGTGCAGCAGAGCCGTTATCTGCAAGCAAAGGACTTGGCAAGGCAGGGTAAATATAAGGAAGCCATCGCCATATTGGAAAATTTAGAAAGCTATTTGGACAGCAACGAGTTGACAAGCAACTATTACTTGGAAGATTCCTATCAAAAAGCCTTGCAGCTGTATTCGAATAAATCCTACCTCCGGGCTGCCGAGGCCTTTAAGGTTCTGGAAAAATACAAGGATGCAGCGGCTTATAGCCAAAAATCCTATTTTGAGTACGCAAAGGAATTGGTGGCACAAAATCGCCAGAAAGACGCAATTGAAATTTTAAAGCTGATACCGGACTATAAGGATACGCAAGCTTTATTAAATACTTTACAAGGCAAATAAACAATATTATAATAATACACACAGCGTGCACCATAAAGTGATACGAACACTTTGGTGCACGCTGATACAATCCGAATAACAGGAAAAACTATGAGCAGATTAGGGGATTTATTATTACAGGAACGGCTTCGTCGAAAGCTTAACAGCAAACAGGCAGCCAAGCTTGCAGGCGTGACAGAGGCCTTTTTGATTGCAGTGGAACAGGGCAGGAAGATCATCGCCGATACCGAAGCCCGCCGTATATTAAAAAAATTTGGCGTACACGAGCCGGAGGATTCCTATTTTAATTTGGAACAAGTGGCTGCAACCGTCGATTTGAATACCATTGCGCCCAAACAAGTGGAGCAGGCCATGCAGCTTTCCGCAAAAGGCTATACAAAGCAAGGGGAGGATACGGGGGTATCCGGTTCGTTATGGTTGGATGCATTGTCTGCCGTGCTCAAAAAAGTACCTGTCTATAATGCTGTTTTCCAGCAAATAGACAGTAAACTGATGCCGGTTCAAAATGAAAAAGTGGAGGGCTTTGCACCGGATAAGCTGTTGTATTTTCAAATTGCGGATGATGATATGCGCGGTTTTCGTCTGCTGCGAGAGGATAGGGTATTGATTGTCAAAGAAAGCATTCCGCAAGACAATGCTCTGATGCTTGTGCAGGTGCGCGATCACTATATGATACGCAAAATTAAAAAGCTCGATGCGGGTACCCTCATGCTGCAAAGCTTCGGCAGAGAGTTTGAAAGCACCACCATATCCATGGATAAAGTCAAATGTATCGGCCGTTGTCTGCGGTTGGAAGCGTCCTTATACTAAAAGGCGTACAGTGTTATATAGTGCAGTGAAAAGGAGAGCATCATTATGTTTCAGTCATTGGGCGAAAAGAGTCCCGAGGTACAAGCGCCCAAAGAAATCATTCACGAGTATTTGCGTATTATGCTGGGCTGTTTGTTGATAGCCATAGGCGTATATTTTATTCAGTTTCAAAATGAGTTTATTATCAGCTCTGTAACCGGTCTATCTATTTTGATCAGCCGCGCGACGAACTATGCAATCAGTAAATCCTTAATCAACTTTATCATCAATACCAGCCTGCTAATCATCGGCTATATTATGCTGGGCAAGGAGTTTACGGTCAAGACGACTTTTGCAAGCGTTTTTTTTGCAACATCGTTGCTTGTTTTCGAACATCTTTTTCCTTTGGAAGACGGTGTTCCGCTAACAAAAGAGCCTTTTTTGGAGCTGGCGTTCGGTGTTATCATTCCGGCTATAGGGTCTGCTATTCTGTTTAATGTGCGGGCATCCAGCGGAGGCACCGACATTGTGGCGATGATATTGCGCAAGTATACGGATTTAAACATAGGCAGTGCATTGATATTGATCGATATGGTATTGGTGCTAAGTACCTTCTTTATCTATCAGGATGTACAGAAGGGCATGCTCTGTGTGCTGGGTCTTATGCTCAAAGCGGTCGTAATCGACTATGTGTTTGAAACCTTTAAAACCAATAAGTGCTTCAATATTATTACCAGCAAGCCCAAGGATATTTCGGACGCCATTATATCAATGGGCAGAAGTGCAACCATATTCCATGGGGAGGGGGCGTACTCACATAAAAATGTGGATATAGTCATTTGTATTGTCAACCGACAACAGGCCGTGAAACTGCGCACTATCACCAAGGAAATCGATCCCAACAGTTTTTGTTACATCACCAATACCATGGATATCATGGGAAAGGGCTTTAAATACTATCATTGATTGTCAGAAAGGACATACATGCGTTTACAAAAATATTTGGCGGATGCGGGCATTGCCTCTCGCCGCGCCAGTGAAAAACTGATTGCCGAGGGCAGGGTTAGCGTGAACGGCGCAGCCGTTCGTGAAATGGGCTTTCAGGTGGAGGAATCCGACCACATTGCAGTGGATAACAAACCGGTTACCCTCCGCTATGAAAAACACTATATACTCTATCACAAGCCTATGGTCGAAGTGACCACCGTATCCGACGACGAAGGCAGAGCCACTGTTCTGGACAAGTTTGCTGATTATCCGGTACGCCTGTATCCGGTGGGCAGGCTGGACTATAATTCCGAGGGTTTGCTCCTTCTGACGAACGACGGAGAGCTGACCAATAAAATGCTGCATCCCTCCCGTTTGGTGGATAAGGTCTATTTGGCTCGCATTTCCGGTAAATTGACACCCGAAGAAGCCAGGAAGATGGAAACGGGAGTCTATATCGAAGGCTATAAAACCGCCAAAGCAAAAGTGCGTATTTTGAAAGCCGATGAGGAGCGCACTGATGCCACCATTACCATACACGAGGGCAAAAACAGGCAGGTGCGTAAAATGTTTGAAGCCGTGGGGCATCAGGTCCTTTTGCTCCGCCGTGTCCGTTTTGGCCCGCTGGAATTGGGAGATTTGCCGCGCGGCATGTGGCGTCAGCTGACAACAAGTGAAATCAATAGGCTGAAGCGCTTTTTACACAAATGATAGATATCAACGCCTATTTGCAAGCCATAGCCCGGCAGGATGAGGCGGCGATCATCAGCTTTTTTGATGACGAAGCCAGAATCGTATGGAATAATACCAATGAAGTATTTACTCCGGCGCAGTTCGCACATATTAACGCCGTGTATCCCGGAAGTGGCTGGCATTGCGATATAACGAAGCGTGTGGATTTGGGCAATCAAATGGTGCTGGTGACACATATCCATAATGATGCGGTTTCCCTGCATGCCGTGTCATTTATGACGCTCAAAAACGATAAAATCATGTATCTGGAAGAATATTTTTCGGACGATGGGGAAAAGCCGGAGTGGAGAAAAGAACTATTTTTATGATATCCAAACAACTGTTTATAACGGTTGTTTTTTGTTTTTTCAAACAGAAGTGGTACCTTATGAAATAGGAAAAGTTGCCTGTATGTAAGATCAAACACAAAATGGGAGCTGTCGACAAAGCTTGCTTTGGCAGCGGAGAGCTTGGCAGAGAGCGTTTTGTCAAGTACCTTTTTCTATTTATTGACGCTTTTATTTTGAAAAACAAATAAGAAAAAACAGCAAACCTTTGTGATTTACTGTTTCTAAAATTGTTCTATTCAATTAGTCGAAACTGGGAATTGTCAGTCTGTTTGCTAAGCAACATAATTGACAGCGGTCTTAATCATAATTCCATTGTTTGTTTCCATTGACGGGAATCGATATTTCACACGCATAGTCCTCCGGATAAGCTTCCTTTGTTCCTCTGAATTTCCAATAGTCTTTCCAATAATCCCACCACTTCCTTGAAGCCTTTTCTATTTCTTCTTCTGTGTATTTTCCTTTTTTCCCTACGATTTCTATCTCATCCCCGCCGACTATAAAACCGACATCTTGACATCTGGCATAGAGGAGATGCCTTGCGGCAGAAAGCGTTTCCAAACCGTTGAAGTCTTTGACCGAAAATCTGTTCTTATAATCATCAAGCAATTCCTCGGATTCTTTTATATCGTCAAAACCCAGGGCATACGTTTCGACAGGATAAAAAACAGAATCATTATCTCGCAGACGTTTAGCCCAGTGTTTATCATCTAGATTGTCCAGGAAAACAGCAAAGGAGTGGCCCCGGAAACGAACAGCCAGAACATCAGTCGTATGTGTTTCTTGCTCTGGCTTTGATTCATCATAAAGCTGAATATCACAAAACTCCATATGAATCATGTCATCTTTTATTAACCACCATAGCCATGATCCTACGTCAGATATTGCATCTGCCAGAATGTTAAGTGTTTTTATGTTCATAATGTCTCCCCTTTACTCCGCGAATTAAAATGTCACAATCAGAAATTGAAATACGGGTAATTCTTATATCCTGCCGGAAGATTATCCCTCATGTTTGTCCATCCCAAGTTTTCAAGCATCTTTGATTCGCATTTGGGGAAAACACACGCATTCAAGTAATCAATAAAATCCTTCTCCGTATAACAAAGAATAGCGTCTTTTCTGTATTTTGCCGCCTCAGGACTATGACGTAGCCATTTTGTACAGAACTCCATGCAGTATTCTTCCAAATTATCTGCGACTGGATCCGGGGCCAGATACACAACACTGTCCCCATCTGCACTCAATATTATTTCTTTCATGTTTGTCACCCTCAAACCGGGATTTATAACGATAACGTCGGATCTGCGCCAAACCATGTTTCAATATCACGGTTATCCC
>JBHADM010000122.1:0-2886 GCA_041855045.1 Bacillota bacterium
AGCAAGCCATTAGCCGCCTTGTAGAAGGTCGAACCGTTGCAATGATTGCTCATCGGCTGAAAACAGTAGTCAATGCTGATAAAATCGTTGTTCTTCAAGCAGGACAGATCGTCCAACAGGGCAAACATAATGAACTTTTGAAAGAAAGTGGTGTATATAGACGGCTGTGGGAGTTGCAACAGCAGACACAAGGCTGGGTAATATCCAGTACATAAAATAAAACTGTCTATTTTCCTGTTCAAACATTATAAAGTTTATGTTTAATATGGAATAACATAGGCGCACAGTGGAGGAATCCTGCTGCGTGCCTATGTTGTGTCAAACTATCATTTTTTGCCCTTGACAATAATGGATAATCGGTAGCTTTTGCGGGGCTATGCGCCCCATATCCCCGACCTCTTCCAAAGAACAGAGCGAAGGCATAGAATATCGTGCATGGCTATGGTAAAATATTAATGGAGTGTTGAGTATTTTGAAAGTGTAATGTTGATTTTAGAGATGTTGCGCCTATTCTCCCTCGCAATTTTGTGCATGGATTGCGAGGATATTTTAATTTTTAGTACTTATACTTGGATTAGGAGCTGGTTTGATTGGATTGGATAAGTAGACTAAATGACACGATAACATATATAGAAAAGCATTTAACTGAAGAAATAGACTATGCCGTTTTGGGGCAGATGGCTTGTTGCTCGTCTTTTCACTATCAGCGAATGTTTACTTATATGGCTGGGGTACCGCTTTCAGAATATATTCGCCGCAGGCGAATGACAAAAGCCGTGACTGACCTGCAAGGTGGAGCAAAAATAATTGATGTCGCTTACAAGTATGGGTATTCCTCACCAACATCGTTCAACCGAGCATTTCAATCGGTACATGGAGTTGCGCCATCTATGGCAAAAGAAAATGGTGTTATACTAAAATCCTTTCTACCTCTCAGCTTCAAAATTACGATTAAAGGAGTAGAGGAAATGGAATTTAGAATTGAGCAAAAAGAGAATATCCGTATTGTTGGAATGTCTATGCCGCTTCATAAAGAAATTGAAAAAAACTTTGCGGAAGTACCACAAATGTGGGGCAAAGCACAAGCAGACGGAACAATTGAAAAGTTAATTACGATGATGGATTGTGACCCGAAAGGGGTACTCGGTGTAAGTGTTTGCAACTCAAAAGAAGAATGGAAATATTTGATAGCTGTTGCGAGCAATTTGCCAATTAATAGCAGTGATTTTGAGGAATACACCATTCCATCTGCAACATGGGCAATTTTCGCAGGGGAAGGGGCTGGCGTTTCCATTCAAGAATTGCAAAAGCGAATCTTCACCGAATGGCTGCCTACTTCGGGTTATGAGTATGGCGATGCCGCTGACATTGAAGTTTACATTGACCCCAACCCACAACATACAAAGTATGAAGTTTGGCTGCCGGTTGTTAAAAAGGATGTTTAGGTTATGGTGCATTTAGTATATTGTGATGATAAAGAAAAGGTGCTCGAAAAAATATTGTCGGGCAAAAAAACCATGGTTATAAGAGGTGCGGCAGCGCGAAAGATACCCCATAGTCGTGTATTCGCGGGAGAAACACTCTACTTTATGGAAAAAGGCTCTAAAAAAATATCTGCAACAGCTAAAGTGGAAAGTGTGCAAAACTACGTTAAGCTAACCTCCGATGAAACGGCTAACGTTCTTGCAGATAACGCAGAGCGTTTACAATTATCAGAAAAACAAAAGGAACGCTGGCATAAGAAGTGTCTTATACTGGTTGGGTTCGAGGATGTCCTAGAAATTCCGCATCTTGACTTTGACCATCAAGGAAACATGGATGACTGGCTCATCATTAAAAAAATTGAAGATGTTGTTGTAGGAACAAGTATTCCGTTTAACTATGATAACTCCAAATTCAAATAGGACGACGCATTAAATGTTCTAAAGAAAACTTGAAAACAAATAACCATGTCGGTACAGACTGGTGAACCAGCCGACACACATTATCAGAGCCGTCGAAATAGTTGATTTCGCATTGCAATAAAGAACGATTTTAAGACAGAGCATTTACACGCTCTGTCTATTTTTATGCCCAAATGCCATTTCACCCCTTGACAAACTGCGTTCTGCCAATACCATGTAGTATTTGCACCGAAGTATGGAAGATAGATGTTCATTGGAGAAAAGCAAGTTGAAATAGGGGAAATATTAAGAAAACGATGGAAATAGAAGGGAGTGGCTATATAGTTGAAGCAGAGGTTTGCTCCGACCACGTCCACATGCATCTTAAAATCCCAGCAAAGGTTGCAGTGTCAAGCTTCATGGGATATCTGAAAGGTAAAAGTTGCTTGATGATATACGAGCAGTTCCCGGAATTGAAGTTCAAATACAGAAAGCGGGAGTTTTGGTGTTGCGGATACTACGCAGGTGAACAACTTACGATGAGCAATTCAGCCAATTTACGGGCGGCAAGTGACAGGACTACGCATGTGTCAGGTCGCTAAATATGCAACGTGAGGTGTGGCTAGTATTCCAGGGTTATGCCCCGCATATGAAATCCCCCCGGCTCTGCCGGGGGGATGGTTATTTAATAAGAAACAGAGGAATCATTAGTTTGTGGCACCATCCAAAGCACCTAGGATATTGCGAGCCTCTAAAATTGAGACAGCTTCGTCAGGATAGTCGGTAATTAGGCCCAGTACGCCCATGTCCAAATATTTGTGCATGTTCGCTGGATTATTTACTGTCCACACATAGATGGCAACAAAGGCCCGTTGTCCTGCTCGGATTAATGATTTGGATACTATGGACTCTTCCACAAGAAGAAAATCAATCCCCATTTGGGATAGCTGTGAGCTGGACATGGCACCTAGATTTCCATACACACAGTACCCAATGGTGTAAT
>JBHADM010000123.1:0-2664 GCA_041855045.1 Bacillota bacterium
CCCTCCGATATGCAGTTTCTTATACTGTATAGTAAACATCATTTACTAATGCTTGTCAATGGTATTTTTAATATTTTTAACCTTTTATTTCAAATTTTTTCCGTAATATATAAATAAATTGATTTATTTTTATATTTTTCAGAATATTTTGCATATATACTCTATGTATTTATAAATAAAGTTTACATTTGTGAAAAGTTTTGCTATGATAAACATAATTTCAGCTAAGAGGTGGATTCCTTGGCCAATATCGTAAGAGCGAAGAGCAGCTCAAAAAATATACAGTATTTGCGAAAGATAAACAGAGCAAAGGTTATAGAACATATTGCGCTGGATGACTTCTGTACGCGCACGAGTCTTGCGAAGTCCCTAAACCTGACAAAAATGGCAATCAGCAAAATCATTTCCGGACTGATGGTCGAAGGTCTGGTGAGAGAGCAGCCGCTGAACTCTTCACAGGCGCATAAGCTGTATGGAAGACGACCGGCGGGTTTAAAAATACCCTTGAACAAAATAAACGCCATCGGTGTTCGGGTAGACAGAAGTTTCATACAGAGCATCAGCATGGATATTAACGGCTTTGCGCAGGATTTTGCAAGCACAGGCATTGCCGCCGACATCACTGCGGATAAGCTGATGCACATTATTTACAGGCAAATTTCCGCAATACTGAAGAAAAATAAAGATAAAAAATACTATGGGATAGGCATTTCCTGTATCGGTCCGTTGCATGTATACGAGGGTACCATGCTTTCGCCGCCGAACTTTTACGGTCTGCACAATATTCCCTTTGTACAGCTTATCAAAGAAAAATACGGCCTGCCTTGTTATATAGACAATGATATGAATCTGGGCGCACTGGTGGAGCAATATTACGGCTGCGCCAGAGAATATGCGGCACTCGCCTATATAGGCTATGGGACGGGTACGGGATCCGGTATTATAGAAAACAATAACATCATTCACGGCAGCAAGGGCTTTGCCTGCGAAATCGGGCATATATCCATGAATTTTTACGACGAAAATAAATGCGCCTGCGGCCAGCGCGGTTGTTTGGAGTTGTATACCAACACCGATTTTCTGCTGAAAAATACGCATATGCAAAGCTTTACGGAACTCATACGCCGCTGCCGCACTGCAGGCAAAAAGCAGTTTGAACCCGTGCTGCAACGCTTTCGGGATGCGGTGCTGTTCTCCATGATTAGCGTGGTGAATATGTATGATCCGGACATTATCGTACTGGGCGGAGAAAACATACAGCTGTTGGACAAAAACGATATGGAGAGCCTGTCGTTGCAGCTAAATGATATGATTTTTACCAAAAAGGAAAAACATGTTGTCGTGAAAAAAACAAGCTTTGACAGAAAAACGGAACTGCTGGGCGGCGCTGCCCTGATATTCAAAATGATTATGAACGGTAAGATAGAAATATAGGAGGAGCTATGGACAAGAAATTATTATGGGATACCCACGGAAACGGAGAGCAGCTCTTTGCAATCCGAACGGTAAACGTCGCTTCCGGTCCGCAGAAAGGGCTGGGGATTATTGAGCTGGAAAATGCCCTGGGCTTGGCTTTGGATATTTTGCCGGACAACGGGCTGGATATCGGGAAAGTCAGATATAAGGGCATACCCATGGCGTGGATTAGTAAAAATGGCTATACCAAACCCAATAGCGGTGAAAACTTTCGGGATTACTTTTCCGGCGGAATACTGTATACTTGCGGATTAAGCAATGTCGGCCCTGCCTGCAATGAGGATGGCTACGAGCATGCGCTGCATGGCAGGTATCATAAGCTGGGCGCGTCGAATATCTGCACGGATATTATCGATGATTGCTTTATCGTCAGCGGATGGATTATCGAAAGCACGCAGTACGGTGTCCATATAGCAGTCAAACGTACCATAGAGATACCCTTGTTTGCAAACAGAATCAAGGTGAGGGACAGCATAGAGAACCGAAGCGCATCCAAGACAGACTTGATGCTTCTGTATCATATGAACTTTTCCTATCCGCTGGTATCCGAAAATACGGAGCTGATTTTGCCGCCCGACACCATAAGCCGCGCGCGGGATGCCGAGTCGGAAAAAGGCTTTGCAGAACGCTGCCGCTTTTCAAAGCCGATAGCCGGCTGTCCGGAACAGGTGTTTTATCACGATGTGCCGAAGCCCATGGCAACGATACAAAACAAAGAACTGGGTGTGGCAGTTCATTTGTGTTGGAGCAAGGATACCCTGCCCAAACTGATCCAGTGGAAGAGTATGGGCGCCGGCGAGTATGCCTTGGGGGTTGAGCCCGGCAACTGCCTGGTGGACGGCAAGCTTACACACAAGCAAAGAGGCGAAATCGTGCAGCTGCAACCCTATGAGAGCATAGACTGTCAGGTGGAGATTGCATTTGAGGATATAGTGTAGAAGGCGATAGGAAAGCGTGGATTGCAGGCTGACTTTCGCACCGCGGAATGAATATAAGACAGATGAAAGCGTTTTACGAACAAATGTGTTCATTATAACTTTTTTTAAAGGCTCTATACTATCAGTTGGGGGTACCCCCAACTGATAGTATTTTTATACAAAAAAATTGCATTTATTTCACTTTTGTTCCAAAATTGAGATGACTAATAACAATGATTGGAGTGAAATAAATGCAACATAATAATATCAC
>JBHADM010000124.1:0-16256 GCA_041855045.1 Bacillota bacterium
ATGCGTCGGGATGCTTGATGCCAAAATGCGGCGTAAATAACAATGCGATGCCAAGAACAGCAATGAAAATTGCAACATTATGCCACTTGCTTCTTTTTTTCATGCCAGTCACTCCTTTATTAAACAAAGATGAACATATAGTTATTGTAGCACAAATATACGCATATTTGTGCCAATCCGTTTTGAATACCACAAAAAAGTGATACATTATTCCCGCATATTGAGCAAAAATAAAATACATGCTATACTTAGTGAACAAGAATTATTATCAGGAGATCAATATGCCTATCAATGTAAAAAGTGAAGTAGGACAGCTGCGTAAAGTTGTACTGCACAGACCCGGCAAAGAGCTGTTGCATTTGGTGCCGGAATCCCTCAGCCGTCTATTGTTCGACGATATTCCTTTCCTGGATATTGCCCAGCAGGAACATGACTATTTTGCAAAAGTTTTGGAGCAGCACGGTGCTAAGGTACTATATCTGGAGGATATTGTGGCCGAAGTCCTGGAGAAAAACAGCGGATTGCGTGAGCAGTTTGTGTCGGAATTTATTGCAGAATCGGGTGACGTGGCAAAAGTGTATGCATCCGAGTTGAAGGAATATCTACTATCCATACAGGACAATAAAGAGTTTGTGCTGCAAACGATGACAGGCGTCAACATGAAGGATTTGCACTGTAAGCAAAAAAGCCACCTTGCCAAGCTTATGAATCAGGATTCCAACTTTATTTTGGATCCGATTCCCAATCTTTATTTTACACGCGATACTTTCAGCAGCATAGGCTGCGGCGTAAGTTTAAATAAAATGTATTCCGTAACCCGCTCCCGCGAAAGCATATATGGAAAATACATCTTCCACTATCATCCGGACTATGTCAACACCCCGCGTTACTATTCTGCGGACCACGCCTACAACATTGAAGGCGGCGATATTCTAAACCTGACCGAAGAAACCATATTGGTAGGCATTTCGGAACGTACCTGCCCGGAAGCGATAGAACAACTGGCAAGCAATCTGTTTTCCGATGAAAGCAGCAAAGTGAAAAATGTTATTGCCATAGAAATTCCCAGATCCCGTGCATTTATGCATTTGGATACCGTATTTACACAGATAGACCGCGATAAATTTACTGTACACCCACATATTATGGGCACCCTTCGCAGTTTTTGCCTGACAGGCAAAGACGGCCGTATCCATGTGGAAGAGATGGATATGAAGCTGAAACATTTGCTTGCCAAGTATCTTGGTGTGGAAAACGTGACGCTTATCTATTGCGGCGGTACAGACAGCATTGCCGCACAGCGTGAGCAATGGAATGACGGCAGCAATACCTTGTGCGTGGCACCCGGAAAAGTGGTGGTATACGACCGCAACACCGTTACCAATTCACTGCTGGTTGAAAACGGTATAGAATGTTTAAAAATTAAAAGCTCTGAAATTTCCCGCGGCCGCGGCGGCCCACGATGCATGAGCATGCCCTTTGACAGAGAAGCCTATGTCTAAATCCATATTTTGCAAGTGAAAAACGCCTTTTAGGAGATATTCATGCTACTACACAACTCCCACTCCGACTATTACAGATACCCTCTCACGCCTGTTAAAACAGGAGAAGAAATTCGTTTTCGATTACACTATGACGGCTTAGGAAAGGTCTATTTGCGTACATGGAACGGCAATGAAAGTCTGCACCGCATGCAGAAGATCGAAACTAACGCCTATGAATGCCGCGTCACTGCCCCGGAACAACCCGGGCAGTTTTGGTACTGTTTTAAAATAGAAGAACGCTTTCAGACCCTTTATTACGGCAACAACGAAAAACTTTTGGGCGGAAGTGGCAAGGAATACAAAGATCACTTTCACAGCTACCTCGTGGTAGTATATGACAAAGACTTTAAAACACCGAAGTATCTGCGCGAGGGTACGATTTATCAGATTTTTCCGGATCGTTTCCGCATCGGCGATTACAGTCCGAAAGAAATCATACCCGGGCGTATTCCAAGACAGTGGCACGAGGATCCTATCCTACAGGTGGACACAAAGAACGGGGATAATTTTGCACATGATTTTTTCATGGGCAATCTGCGCGGTATTGTTGAAAAGCTTGACTATCTATATGATTTAGGCATACGCACATTGTATCTGAATCCCATATTCCGTGCTGCCACCAACCATCGCTACGACACCGGCGATTACAGCCAAATTGATCCCTATTTGGGGGATGACGCGGAGTACGCCCTGCTGTGCGCAGAGCTGAAAAAACGCAATATGCATCTGATATTGGACGGTGTTTTCAGCCATACCGGCAATGACAGCCTATATTTTAATCAAAAAGGCAATTATCCCGGCGTAGGCGCTGCGCAGAGTAAGGATTCCCCTTACTATGACTGGTACAGTTTCCAGGAGTATCCTAACAAATACGCCGCCTGGTGGGGTATCTATACCCTGCCGGAAGTGAATAAGGATTCTGCAAGCTACCGCGCATACATCTTTAATGAAAAAGACGGCATCGCCCGCAAATGGCTGCGCTTGGGCGCAAGTGCCTGGCGCTTGGATGTAGCGGACGAGCTACCTATGGATTTCCTCAGCGAGCTGCGCAAAAGCGTGAAGGATACCCACGAGGACGCTGTTCTTTTAGGGGAAGTGTGGGAGGACGCCTCCAATAAAATTGCATATGGTCAAACCAGATGTTATTGCTTAGGCAATACCCTGGACAGCGTGATGAACTATCCGCTGCGTACCGCCATTATACAATTCTTGCTCGGTACAAGCACCGCGTATGACTTGGCGCAGCTGCTACTGCATCAGCGCGAAGTTTATCCTACTCCATTCTACTATTCTTTAATGAATCTGATCGGCAGTCATGACAGAGCAAGAATATTGAATGTATTCGCCTTGGAGGAACATCAGTCCGAAGATAGAAGCATTACCAAGCATGTGAAGCTGACCAAAGAAGAATACAGCGAAGCCTATGATAAGTATTTGCAAGCCATTGCGCTGCTAACAGCGCTGCCCGGTTCTCCCACAATTTATTATGGAGATGAAGCCGGCATGCAAGGCACCGCCGACCCTTGGAACAGACGTACATACCCTTGGGGTTACGAAGATAAAAGCCTGATTGCAGCGGTGCGCAGCTTGCTGCACCAAAGACTGGAAAATAAAGTATTGCAGACCGGTTTGCTTGATGTGAAAGTAGTCAGCGATGACTGCATTGAAATTATACGCTATACAGAAGAAGGCAAGGATGCGTTTGGTACCGCCATTGGAGATGCCACTGCCGTATTCAAGCTGGACAGAACGCAAAAAAGCGTAACATGGACGATAGAATAGGAGCACTATGAAGTATCATATCGACACCATCCCCCTTTGGGATGCGCTAAAACTGGACAGCGAATGTCCTTTATGCGTGCTGCATAGACATTTGGAGCTGCAGGAAACCGAAAAGTTTTTGGGCGCTTCGGTAATGGATCCCGATACCAGAATACGCGTAAACGAAAAAGGGTTCTGCAAGGAACACCAAAAAATGCTCATAAGCGGCAACAATAGGCTGGGGCTGGCATTGATGATGGAGAGCCATACCGACAAAGTGAAACCTGCCATATTATCTGCCATACAACGCGCCAAAGAAGAAGCCGGCGGGAAAAAACTGCTGACCTTTGGCAAAAACAATCAGATCAAAAACAACATGGAGGCGGAAAAAGAAAAGCTGCAAGCCATCAGCCGCAGCTGTATCCTATGTGAAAGCATAGAAAACCATATGAAACGCTATATAGAAGGCTTTGTGATTCTATGGAAGAACGATACGGCATTTCGTGAAGCATTTGCCAAATCAAAAGGATTGTGCGTAGAACATATTGCCGGCAGCTTAGATGCGGTTTCCAAGCATTTAAGCGGGCAAGAAGCAAACGATTTTCTGTCTGTACTGGAAAAGCTGACAGAGGAACATTTTGCACGACAAGAACAAGAGCTGAAGACCTTTATCAAAAAATTTGATTACCGTAACAGCGATATGCCGTGGGGTAACTCCAAAGATGCCGTAGAGCGTATGATCAATCGCCTGCAAGGATGGAGTGTAGGACAAGAGCCGCACCCCGAGGATAGAAACAAAGACAGAAAATTTTGAATATTTTTAAAACATCTCTCCCTCAGAAATTCACTTTTTGTAGAGAGATGTTTTTGTGTCCAGGAAAACGATCCCGCAAAACTTTCGCCTTCTCTTCCGGATATCGTTCCAGTATGATGCCTGCTTCGTTAAGCATATCTAAAGAAAACTGATCCGGATATCCCTGGTCGTACACAATACGAGAGATACCCACATTGATGATCATCTTTGCACAAACGGAGCAGGGTTGGTGTGTACAGTACAAGGTCGCGCCGTCTACACTGATACCCAGCTTAGCTGCCTGTATGATAGCGTTTTGCTCAGCATGTATGGCATAGCAAATCTCGGCGCGCGTACCCGAAGGTATACCGAGTTTGTCCCGCAGGCATTCTCCACGATCTATACAGGTTAGAATACCTGCCGCTGCACCATTGTAACCCGTGGTCATCACACGTTTATCTTTTACGATAACAGCGCCTATGCTTCTACCCTTGCGAAAGCAGCTGGACCAACCGGCAATGACATAGGACATTTCCATAAAACGATCATCCCATTTATTCATAAGCAACCTCACACATTAGTTTTGCAAATATTGTAGTATGAACAGACATTTTTTGCAAATATTTTTGACGCAAAGCGCTTATCCGATTGGATGAAACACTAATGAATCTGGGCTTTTCGGATTCTTTAGCCGTTTGACAAGCAGCTCTTCTTTATTGTATAATTCTATGTTGCAATATTTTTAAGCGTATCAGGAGGCACAATGAGCGATACTGCAATACTCAAGGACATCCAAGCGGAAGTAAATAAAAGACGCACTTTTGCCATTATCAGCCACCCCGACGCGGGTAAAACCACGTTGACAGAGAAGCTGTTGCTATACGGCGGCGCAATACGGCAAGCAGGAAGTGTGAAAGCCAGAAAAGCAGAACGACATGCCACAAGCGATTGGATGGAAATCGAAAAACAACGCGGCATATCGGTTACTTCCAGCGCCATGCAGTTTTCGTTTCAGGGCTATCATATCAATATATTGGATACCCCGGGTCACCAGGACTTCAGCGAGGATACATACCGTGTGCTGGTTGCAGCCGATGCGGCAGTCATGCTGATCGATGCAGCAAAAGGTGTGGAAGCGCAGACCATAAAGCTATTTAAGGTATGCCGTATGCGCAACATACCCATATTCACCTTTGTGAATAAAATGGACAG
Organism: Bacillota bacterium; assembly: GCA_041855045.1. GTDB lineage: Bacteria > Bacillota > Clostridia > Christensenellales > Aristaeellaceae > JAAZPT01. The sequence goes on from JBHADM010000124.1 coordinate 5,311, forward strand.
AGCTGCCAAGGATCCTTTCACCCTTATGGAGGAGTTGGAAAATGTATTGGGTATACGCACCTGTCCCATGAACTGGCCGATTGGCATTCACGGCGACTTCCAGGGTGTATATCATAGAGAGGCCAAGGAAATTGAGCTTTATTCCGATGGCGACCATGGAAAAAATAAGGTGAAAATACAGCGTGTCGCGCTGGATGACCCCAACATTAATCAACATATAGATCCTTCCTATATTTACCGTTTACGGGATGAAATTGAACTGCTGGATACGGCAGGCGACCCATTCGATAAAGAACAGGTGCTGCAAGGAGAGTTAACGCCGTTGTTTTTCGGATCCGCCGTTACGAACTTTGGGGTAGAGCCCTTTTTAAACGCATTTTTGCAAATCACGCCGCCACCTCTTTCCAGAACCAGCAATTTGGGAGAGATAGATCCTGCCGGCGGGATGTTTTCGGGATTCATATTCAAAATACAGGCAAACATGAATCCGGCGCATCGTGACAGACTCGCTTTTTTACGCATTGTCAGCGGTCGATTTGATAAGGGTATGAGCGTATATCATTCCGGAAGTGATAAAATGATTTCACTAAAACAACCGCAGCAGTTTATGGCGGATGAGCATGAGAGCGTGGAGCATGCTTACGCAGGCGATATAATAGGCCTTTTTGACAACGGTATTTTCAGCCTTGGCGATTCGCTATCTACCGAGCAGCGCATACAGTTCGAAGCCATTCCCCTATTTGCGCCGGAGCATTTTAGTCGTGTGCGCCCCGAAAACAGTATGAAGCGAAAACAATTTCTAAAGGGTATATACCAACTTGCCCAAGAAGGCACAATACAAACCTTTATGCGCAACGAAACCGGCATGGAAGAGTTTCTTGTCGGTGTGGTTGGCGTGCTGCAATTTGAAGTGCTGGAACACAGGCTCCTGCACGAATATGGTGTAAGTATGCTCAGCGACAGACTAAACTACAAGTTTGTACGCTGGATCAAGCGCAGCGATATGGATGTAGCAAAGCTGAATCTGCCATCCTTATGCGCGCGCGCATATGACAGCCTGGACAGACCTGTGCTGTTGTTTGAAAACGAATGGAGCATACGTCTGGCGCTAGACAAAAATCCAGGTATGGAACTGAGCGATACAGCCGCCCGCAAGATTAACTAAATCACACAAAACAGGTTACATATACTCCGTAAGAAGCCCCAACAAGAAAGAAGGAAACAGATTGATACGAAACGATATTCGTAACATTGCCATTATTGCCCACGTTGACCATGGAAAAACCACGCTCGTTGACGAACTGTTAAAACAGGGCGGCGTATTTCGCGAAAACCAGGAAGTTGAAGAGCGCGTGATGGATTCCAATGCCATAGAGCGTGAACGAGGTATTACTATACTTGCCAAAAATACCGCAGTACACTATAAAGACACTAAAATCAATATTATTGACACACCCGGACACGCTGATTTCGGCGGCGAAGTGGAGCGCGTGCTTAAGATGGTAAGCGGCGTACTTTTGCTGGTAGACAGCTTTGAAGGCCCTATGCCGCAAACACGCTTTGTACTGAGTAAAGCGATGAATTTAAATCTGCCTGTATTGGTGGTTATCAATAAGGTAGACCGTGCAGATGCCCGTGTAGAAGAAGTGGTAAACGAAGTATTGGATCTGTTCATCGACCTGGAGGCCGATGAAAGTACACTGGACAATCCCGTTATATATGCTTCCGCCAGACGCGGCGTGGCTTCTTTGGATCCAAACAAGCTAAGCGATACATTAGAGCCTTTGTTTGAAGCGATACTAAAGTATATTCCTGCCCCGGAAGGCGAAATGGACGGCCCTGTCCAAATGCTGGTTTCCACCATAGACTATAACGAATATGTAGGCAGAATCGGCATAGGAAAAATCCAGCGCGGCACACTGAAGTTGGGATCCGGCGTGGTGCGTTGCAACTACGAAACAGAACAATGCACCCAGCCTTTGCGTTTAAACAGCCTGTTTACATTTGACGGCCTGAAACGCATCCCCTGTGAGGAAGCAGGTATGGGAGACATCGTTGCCATCAGCGGTATAGAGGATATTTCGATAGGCGATACCGTATGCGACCCTTCAAATGTGGAACCTCTTCCCTTTGTAAAAATCAGCGAACCCACCGTGACGATGACATTTTCTGTAAACAACAGTCCCTTTGCCGGTAGAGAGGGTCAGTTTGTAACCAGCCGCCATCTGCGCGCAAGGCTCCTAAAAGAACTGCAGACAGACGTATCCTTGCGTGTACATGAGACCGATTCCCCCGACAGCTTTGAGGTGCGCGCGCGCGGAGAGTTGCACTTGTCGATACTGATTGAAAATATGCGCAGGCAGGGATATGAGTTCCAGGTTAGTAAGCCAGAAGTGCTGTTTATTGAAGAAAACGGCGTGAAGATGGAGCCGGTTGAGCGCGTCGTGGTAGACGTGCCATCGCAATACGCCGGCGCCGTTATCGAAAAATTAGGCAGACGCCGCGGTATTATGGAAAGTATGCACGGCACGGATCGTGTACGATTGGAATTTATGGTACCCAGTCGCGGACTGTTCGGCTATCGTAATGAATTTATGACAGACACCCGCGGCGAAGGCATTTTAACCGGCGTTTTTGAGCGTTATGAACCCGTAAAGGGCGATATTCCCCATCGCGGTTCCGGTGCGCTGGTATGTTACGAAACCGGTGTCGCAACGCAATATGGCTTGTTTTATGCACAGGAAAGGGGTACACTGTTTGTAGAGGCAGGTAAGGAAGTTTATGCCGGTATGATTTGCGGACAGAATGCGCGCAATGAGGATCTTGTCGTAAACATTTGCAAAAAGAAACATGTAACCAACACCCGAAATTCCGGCGCAGCCGAAGACAGCTTACGTTTGATCAGCGTATACCCGCTTTCACTGGAAGAGTGTATGGAGTTTATCGACGACGACGAGCTCCTGGAAGTAACCCCAAAAAATTTGCGTATGCGCAAAAAGGAATTAAGCCATGAAGCGCGATCCCGTGCGCTTTCGCGCGCAAAGCATAAATAAGGAGGCCATCCATGCAGAAAAGCATATCATTTTTTCTCTGTTTACTGCTGTTATTCACCACCATACTCGTTCGTGCGGACGGTTTTAAGACAATTACATATGAGGCAAACTTTGAGGTTGATGATACGGCTTTTCCCGAAACAATGCATAGCGCTAAGGATTGGAAATCCTTTTTAGAAAAATTCTCCCTCAAAGGCTACGCGCATTTTAAAAACTTGTTCGATATAGAAGAAGTCCTCGAAGGCGAAGCTGATTTATATTTAAAAAACAAACTCCTGTTGGATTTGAACCATACAGGAAATCAACAATATTTTTGGATAGGAAGCAAAAATATCAACAATTTTTTTGCCTTCAATGCGCATAACTATTATGAATTTATGCTGAAAGGCTATTTCTTTTTAGGCCTGCCTACCAATTACATCGCCGTGTTAAGCTACCCAAACGGTGCCGTACAGGCAATACGAAACATATACAATTTTATTGCCAAACGCTTCTATGTAGATCCAAACGACGAGAAAACAGAGTTTAGCTACGAGGAGCTACATGCCATAGCCGAAGAAGTCAGCAGCTTTTTTGATGAGGAATATGTCACGCAGCAGTTTATACGCAGTGCCATTATGGATTCGGGTGTGTTTGAGATGATGTATTATGACTTTCAAATTGCGCCGGAGTATTTGGAAAGTTTTGCAGCCGGAGAATCTATGCAGGTACTACGCGAGGGCAGTAAAACCATCTATCAGATTGGGGAGTATGAGATTCTCCGCTATGACAAACAACCTGACAGAGATGAATATAGAATATATCTGCCCCCCAGCCCCAGCGGGTTTGAGTATGTTGCGGAAGCGATTGTTCAAAAAAACAAGCAAAATATTGATGTGCATGCAAGGTTTGCCATCCAAATGGAAGGTCTGGACTATGTCGCCGTGCAAATGAACTCCACCAACCTTCCGAGCGAAAAAAGCAGCAAAGCCATAGGCAATACCATTTTCAGCATATCAGGCGACACCATTGGGCAAGATAAATCAATACAGTTTCACCATGAATATATCAAAAATGAGGATAACATTAATATTAAGCTTCGTTTGCGCGACGACACCACCGGAGGATACCCTATCGGCATCAAAATCAATGCCGAATTAAAGGATTTCCAAGGTGAAAAGGACCCTGTATTTTTTGATTATCGCGGTGAAGATTTCTACTCATTAAATGATAGCGCTTTAAAAACCGTTAAAGGAATACTGCTTCCTTATATTATCAAGGCTGCGATTCCCGTTTTAATGGAAATACCCAGTGGGGTTATCAATGATGTGTATGAATATTTAGACCAATCCGGAATATTAGGTACGCTGGTGGCAAAATAAATATGGAAGAAAAAAGTATAAAGGAAGTCGAGGCTTCCAGAACAAGCTGTTCCCACCTACTGTTTCCCAGGCATTTGAATGCGTATGGAAAACTTTTTGGCGGTCAGCTCTTGGAATGGATAGACGAGCTGGCTGGTATTGTCGCCATGCGACACAGTAATTCTTTTGTAGTTACAGCAAACATGAGCAATGTACAATTTCACAGCAGTGCAGAAGCAACGGAAATCCTCTATATGGAAGGGTATGTATGTATGTATGGTTGGCAACTGCAGCATGGAACTGGTTATCCGAAGTTTTGCAGAAAAAGTAAATGGCGAAAGACGGCTTACCAGCACAAGCTATGCAACCATGGTTGCCGTCGACGAAACAGGTAAGCCCAAAGCAGTGCCCAAGCTGCGCATAAGCGAGGACATCCGAAACGACTATGAAGAGGCCTTGAAAAGGCACAATAAAAGAAAAAACAAAGTGGCGGAAAACTGACTCCGCCACTTTGTTTATGATTTTTTCTGTTTGCAACACTCTGTAAAAATGCAACAAATGCGTGGTTTGTTTGAAGTTTATAGCGGGATATGATACACTGTTACTATTATTAATACTAAGAAGGTGACCGTATGTTTAACGATTTGATTGCCTTATTTCAAAAGGAATACCTAAACCTTTCCATTTACATTGCCATCGCACTGGTGGTTTTGTTCGGTATATTCAAATGCATTTTTCCGGTACTGCACAATGCATCTCTGTTGATGCGCGGCGTACGCAGGCTGGAAAAAAGTCACGCAAGCAGCGGCAGACCGATATGGCAGGAACCCCAATTTTTAGGTCGCTCCCTGCAGCTGCATTGGCAAAAGTTTTTACTGAATGCGCAGCACCTGGATATGCGCGGTATTCCCTGCAACACAAGCGACTATATCAATGAGGAGAGCATAGTATATATACCCGGTCATGCACAGTTTGGAGAGCTGATCCCCACACTGCTCACATCGCTGGGTATATTGGGTACCTTTATGGGCTTGTCACAAGGTTTGGGCACGCTGAATATCAGCTCTGCAGAGCAAACCATTTTAAGTATACCCAATTTATTGAACGGTATGAAATTTGCTTTTAATACATCCATTGTAGGCATTGCCTGCTCGCTGGGTTTCAACATGATCAACCGCATTGCCATAGGGCATGCATTCAAGGCCATAGATGCTTTTGACGAAGCCTTTTATGAGCTTGCCATGCCCAGACCATTGGATCCAACTGTACAGCTTATTTGTCAAAACCAAGACAGCACCTCCATGATGAAGACCACCGCCGAAAACATCCGCCACTCTTTGGTGAGCGGTATAGAAGCTGTCATGACAAAAACCATGACGCCTGTCAGCAGAAGTATGGACGAATTTATTACTGCTGCCACTTCACAACAAATAGAGGGTGTGGAGCGCATTATTAACAACTTTGTGAACGGAATGAACCAATCGCTGAACAACCAATTTATCAAATTAGGCGAGACCTTAACTTTGGTTAATAAAACAAATGTTATTAGCTTTGACACGGTACAAAAGAATGTGGAGGCCATCTCACGCATTCATGAAAACCTTGACGAAATCAATACGGCGAGCCATGAGCTGATTGCAGTGATGAACGCATACATCAACAAGCAAAAATCCGTTATCGGGGAAGCGGATGAAAGTTTCAAAAACAGCATGTTGGATACCTTATCCACCATACAAAACAGCATCAATGAACAGAGTGAGTTTATGAATAACTTACGCAAATATCGAGATTTGCTGCAAAAAGACTATGGAAACTACATCAAAAAAAGCGAGGAGTTCGCCCGTAGCATTGCCGGCAGCAATCAGCACACAGCCGAAAGTATCAAAGCTATTGCTGTAGAAACCGAGCAAAGTATGAACAACATAGTTCGCAATTATAGCGCTGCCGCAACGCAAATATCCGACGGATTAAAAAACAGCATGGACAACTTTAACCGAGATTTTGCAAACCTTGCCAAACTTGTAAGCAGTCAACAGCAGAGGTGATCCTATGTATCGTAATACGCACAAACGGCGCAAACCCCGCGGGCAAGATTACGGCGCAGCATGGATAAGCTATTCCGATATGACCGCTGCGCTCTTGGTTATTTTTGTAATGGTGCTGATATACAGTATTTATCAGTACTTTATCGTCATGGAAGTAAAGACCAAGGAAATCAGTGAAAAAGAAGCCATGCTAAGCGCGCAGCAAGCCACGCTGGATGAACAGGAGGCCTTGCTTGCCGCTCAGTTAGCAAAGATAAATGAGCAGGAAGGTACGCTTAGCAGCCAACAGGACACCTTGGAATCACAAAACACTGAAATTATCACAAAGGCATCCGAATTGGCAGCAGCACAAAGCAAGCTCAGCGAGCAGCAGGCGCAGCTGGACGCACTTTCCGTAAAGTTGGAGGAACAGCAAAAGCAATTGGATATACAGGCGGCCACATTGGCAAGTACCGCCAAGGAGCTGGATTCCAAAAATGCACAGCTAACTGCAGCGCAGGCCGACCTGGCGCAGAGAGAACGCGACTTAAATAGCACATTGGTACAGGTTGCCAAGCAAGAAGATATGCTGCGTACACAACAAGAGCGCATAGATGAGCTTGTCGGTGTGAAAACCTCCATCATCCAAGATTTGAGCTTGGCTTTGCGTCAAAACAATCTAAAGGCCACGGTAGACAGCAAGACCGGCGATATTGTGTTGGAGAGCGCTATCTTTTTTGACACCGGAAAATTCGGTATCAAGCGCAGCGGCTTACAACTGCTTAATAAATTTTTACCGGTATACTTTGATGTATTGACCCGAAAAGAATATATCGACTTTTTAGGTGAAATTATCATTGAAGGGCATACCGATACCGTCGGTACCTATATCAATAACTTGGAGCTTTCGCAGCAGCGCGCTTTATCTGTTGTTAAAGCCGCCTTGCAGTTGGATGGTTTAACTGAAGCACAACGGGAATTGATGCGCTCCATCATTACGGCAAAGGGCAAGAGTTTTTCCTCCCCCATACTCAATGCAGACGGAACAGTGAATCTTGATGCTTCTCGTCGTGTGGAGTTTAAATTCCGCCTTAAGGACAGTGAAATGATCAGTGAGATCAATGAAATTCTGAACAATATGCCGTCGCCCGCTCCAAAAGAAGGTGAATAATGAAGTATATAGCACTGTTACTGGTGTTGATCACCGTACTTGTAGTGGGATACAGCATATATATTTATCTAAACACCGATGTTCAGGTTATGCATGTAGAAGTGCAGAGCATCCGAACCGAGGACGCACAGGAAATGCTGCAGGGCGATATCGCTGCCATTCAGAGCAATTCCTTTACAGGACGATTGTTCCATAACACCATTGACCCCAACGAAGATTATTACTATGTAAACTATACCATCAACCTGCAAAACAATCTGTATATTGATATTGACGCCATAGAGGCGCAAGTGTTGCCAAAGACAGGCGACGTATTTCAAAGACATAATCAAGATTTTGTCAGTATCGCAAAAAAGAGCGAAGGCACTGTAACCGCAACCGTACTAAGCAAAAAAAGCACGCTGGGCGTGCGAGAATTTGTAATTACATATTATGTATGGGGCATCCCCTTTGTACTGCGCTATACCTACGGTTAGCTATTGCCGTTTGGAGAGCTCGTCCAGGCTTAAAGAGAAGCTAGGCAGGCTTTCGATAATAAAATCCCTGACTTCATCCATATCCATGGCTTCAATGGCCGTGTATATGGTTTTTTTTGCTTGGATAAATTCCTCATTGCCGGCTTTTACTTCCTCCACACACTTGATATAGGCGCAGATTTTGTCGGCAGCTTTCACCAACTTTGCTTCATAGCTACTTTCATCGGGCATCAGGTAGGGAATATATTCTGTACGCAACGGCTCCTGCAGCATATCAATCAAGGATTCGCAGGCCTTGGCTTCCAAATCCTTGTAGCTGCTTTTGATGGCAGGATTATGGTATTTTACCGGCGTCGGCAAATCCCCCGTAATAACTTCGCTCACATCGTGATAGCATGCCAAAGCAAGCGTTAAGTTCGGATCCACAGGCTTACGGTACTTGGTTTTTGCAATCAATGCCAAGCCATGCGCTACAAAAGCGACCTGAAGCGAATGCTCCATGTCGTTTTCCGGCAGGGTATTGCGCATCAAGCCCCAGCGCCGAATGAGTTTTAATCGGGATATGTAGGCATAAAAGTGCTGCATATATACTCCTAAATCATCTTTAAATTGGGATAAAATTCAGTTCGCCAATAGAGTTCCCCATTGATATAATCAAGGCTTTGCCCGTCAAACAGGAACATGACGGATTTGATAGAGTCGTGTATACATAAGGTGTTTACAATGGAATACACAAAGAGTTTTTCCTTTGTGATGTCCAAGGATTTCAGTTTTTCCAAAACAGTGCCGCTAAAGTTGATAATAAGCATATGGTTTTCCAAGGAAATGCCTAAAATCTCTTCCTCTGCTATGCCAAACGGAATGGTAGGAAGTGTCGGTTTTTGAATATAATCCAGCTCTCTGGGACCGCTTGCCAGCTGCAATAAAATATTCCGAGGCGAAACGCTCATATTGTTTGGCAAAAGCCTGATGGTATACGAAAGCTGGTTGTCGTCTATATTTGCAAAATAGAGCTCCGTTTGTTTCAAAAGATATTTAGACAATGCCTTTTTAGTAATCAGCTCATTGGCAAGATAAATCTCCTCGTCAATAATTTCATCCGGCAAAAACTGAATCACACGCTCGTCTCCGATAAATATGCGCAAACCGGCCGTATCAGGATAAAAGTCAAAAATGGTGTAGCATATCATCGCCAAGGCAGTGTTACGATGCAGCTTTGTCGTAGAAAGTACATCATCAAATACGGCATTAAAACGCAAAGTAACTAAATTTCCGCCCTCGCCCCAATCGCTGATTTCAGGGATGGTGCTTAACAGCTCCGCAAAGTTAGGAATGTTGACGCTGCTTTGAAAATTGCGCGGCCCGTTGCTGAGCTCGTTCAGCATCTGTATGATCATATTGCCCGGCTCAAAATCGCTAAAAAGGACGCGTCTCCCCTCTGCCAATATGCCTTCGCCGGAGTTGGACGGAAAAAACAGACTGACAGGTATATCCGTTGCTTTTACGCCGCGATTGATACTGTCCCTGTCCTCCAGCAGTTTGATATATTCGGTATAAGGTGCGCTGCTTGTGGCTTTCTCCAACGCACCAATAGGTACATTGCTAAGCATGCTCATGGACACAGCCTTATCGGCAACCAAAACATTTACCGACTGCACGCCAGCAAACTCGATTAAGGTTTCGCTGATACAGGTGCTGAGTAGATAAAACTCATCTCTTGTAAGCAAAAGCGCGTTGGCGGTTAGATTCACAATGGCGTGATTGGCAAATACAGACACCGGCTGTTCGCCGTACAAATCTATCTGCACACCAAAGGTCGGCGACTCAAATGTATCATTTGCTTTAAAGTGTAGCAAAAACTCTATAATTTGTTCATAGGATTTATCGCTTAGCTCCAGCAGCATCTCCTGCGTATATTGATACACTTTATAAGTGAACTTGTCAGGCAAATAAAAATTGACATCTCTGATGTAAGAGGAATTACTGTCCCCAACTGGCGCAACATAAGAAAATGTTGTCTCGGACATTTGAAAACCGGTTTCTGTTTTCAGGCTCGGCAAATACGTACAGCTGCTGATTACAAATATCAACAACAATAGAAGCACGATGAACTTATTGGTTTTTGATTGATTCATAGTTTTCCTTACATAAAACCCAGAAGTGCGAGAAAATTATCATAGTCCACTTTCCATATTCCCTCTTCGTTGACGAGCTTTAGAGGAAACACGAGATATTCCTGTCGGTTAATGGGCTCCAGCGTGGTGGCGATAGTCGCTTTTGCGCCGTCGTCATACAAGGCGCCGCTGCCCAGGTCGAAGGTAATGATATTGTTTTTCTTTTCGACCAGTTCGCTCAAAACATTGACGTTGGGGGATCCTGATAAAAACGGAACCATGGTATCGTAATCCTTTTTACTCCATGCAGTCAACAAAATTTTTGCAATATTCTGCGGGTTGGACACAAAGGTATCCTCTCGTACCAACGGCATCATCGGGAGCTGGTTTCCCTGCAAAAGGAAAGTGTTGTCCAAGCGATAAGTGGACTGACCGACATCATCCGGACGAATAAAAATCTGTATACCCAGATAAGGTGTGTTGTCAGTGATGCTGAGACATATGGATTGCAGGATCAACTCCCTGCGCAGCTGCTCTGCTACAGGATCCGCTTGTTCGTTGCTTCGTACAAACGCTTCCGAAAAAGTAATTGCAAGCAAACGATTGTCTTGCAGTGGCACCGCGTTGACAACCTCAACATCGGAGGGAATCAAAGAGAAGAGCAAACCGCTGCTGGCTTTGGGCCCACGCAGAAGCTCCTTAATCACAGCAAACTCAAGTATCTCGCCGCTGCGCACTTCAATTTGACGCTGTTCGGCTACCAATACG
>JBHADM010000125.1:0-12123 GCA_041855045.1 Bacillota bacterium
CGTGAGCTGGACGCAAAACTTGCCCACATCTCCGTGTATGCGCGGGTGAGTCCGGAAAATAAAATACGCATTGTAAAAGCTTGGCAAAGAAAAGGTCATGTTGTATCCATGACCGGTGATGGCGTAAACGATGCCCCTGCCTTAAAAGCCGCCGATATTGGCTGTGCCATGGGCATTACCGGAACGGATGTCGCCAAAGGTGCGGCCGATATGGTATTGACCGACGACAATTTCGCAACGATTGTGACAGCCGTAAAAGAAGGACGCGGCATTTATGACAACATCAAAAAAGTGGTCGGCTTCCTGCTGGGTACCAATATCGGCGAAGTGATTACGGTATTTATCGCAATGCTGCTCTGGCACAAATCGCCTCTGCTGAGCATGCAGCTTTTATGGATCAACCTGGTAACAGACAGCCTGCCAGCAATTGCGTTGGGAATGGAGCCCATCGAAAGCGATATCATGGACAGAAAGCCCATCAAAAAGTCGGAATCCTTGTTTGCCCATGGTTACGGCGTGCAGATCGCGCTGCAGGGTGTGATGTTTGGCGTACTGACCTTGATTGCATTTTACTTGGGTGAAACGCTCGGGGGCAATACCAGTGTTGGCAGATCTATGGCCTTCTTTGTGCTTGCACTGACACAGATTGTACAGGCATACAACATGCGCAGCCATCACTCCCTTTTTACGATTGGATTCTTTGGCAACGCCGCTTTGAACAAAGCCGCCTTTGTGTCCTTAGCGCTCATTTTTATCGTAATGTTTACACCATTGTCCGTACCTTTTGGCTTGGTGCAGCTTAGCGGTGAATTATACCTCACCGGATTGGGATTGGCCTTTGTACCACTGCTGATAATGGAAGCGGGAAAATTGTTATCCACATTATTCAGAAAGAAATGATAGACACAAATCAATCATCCTAAAAAGATAAAAATAAATGATATCCCGCCAAAAGCGGGATATCATTTATTTTGCATAATATTGCATTGCTTAAACAGATGGGATGGACTTTGAAATAAACGAATACAACATAAACACTATAATCCTTATGCTTCCCAATTGCGCGTGCTATTCCAAACTGTCTACTTTTTCGCTCCGGGTTTTAGCCAAAAAAACGATTATATGTACGCATCGCTGTGCTCTGTTTACCTGTAAAAACCAACTGCATTAGCGAAATTTTTCCAGACGCAGCAAGCCTTCATCATCCGGTTGCGTGATTCCGTTTTTATAGCGATAACCCATTTTTATATAAAAAGGAGCAGCCGTGACAGAGGAAGGAATCTCTATACGCTTTGCACGAAGTGAAAAAACATCCTGCTCCAATGTTTCTATCATCTTTTTACCAAGCCCTTTTCCTTGGTATTCAGGGGAAACAAATATGGTAAATAAGCTGCTTTCGTCTGCTTTATCCCAATAGGGACCGATGGCTCCGCATCCTATTATTTTCTCATCGTCACAGGCAACATAAAAATGTGTCCATGCAGCACGCTCCAAAATGTTTTTTGCTTGCGACTTTTCCACCCAGTTCTCTATATATTCATCGAAGTAATCATTATTATTGACTGTTCGCAGCGTGTACGCAATCATGGCGGAAACTTCTTCGGCATCTTTTGTTCGGAATTTTCTGATTTCCATAATATGCTCCTTTGAAATGATTCCCTTTCTTTTTGTTTTCTTATGCGATAATACATCACTTTCGGCTTAGCAATATCTGTTTATAGTTTATTTTTTATTAAAAACATTTTCTTGCTTGACATATTTATCGTTATAAGTTAATATAGTTTTGATAATCAGATGATGTGGTCATCACCTTGAGGAGTATGTATGATAGAGAAATTTCAATCCTTACAGAGCTTTCAACGCATTGAGTGGGAGGATTTACCCAACTATGGCCTATATTCCGACCAACTCATAAGCTTTATCGAAGAAAAGCTCCAGCAGTATTTTGACGACAAAGTGCTGACAGCCAGTATGATCAACAACTATGTAAAACAGCAGATGATGCCAAAACCCATCAACCGCAAGTATTACAGAGAACATATTGCGCACCTTATTATCATCTGCCTGTTGAAAACATTGATGCCCATTGCCCGCATCAAAGAGGGCATCACGCTGCAAGAGCGCATCATGGGTACAGAGGCTTCCTACAATGAATTTATGACCATTCTGGACAACAGTATGTCACAGATTATCGACAGCCTGCGTACAGAAGATGAAAACAACATCGTCTATAAGGGTTTTGCGGCAAACCGCAGCAATATCTCTATGACCCTTGCAGTACACGCACTATGCTTTCAACTTATTACCAGAAATATAATCAACATGAAAGGGATTTACGAAGAACATGAGCCAGTCCAATAAGATTGCAGTATTAACAGACTCTGCAAGCAACGTCACGGAGGACATTTCCAAAGGAATTTTCGTTGTACCGCTCTATGTGCATATAGGCGATATCTCCAAAAAGGATTTGGAAGAAATTACTCCGGCAGAGTTGTATAACACCTTTGAAAATGCTGTACCTACCACCTCCGCCCCATCCACCGAGGATTTTCTTAGCAAAATCAACCGTATCAAAGAATACGGCTATACCCAGATATTGGGTGTGACAATATCTGGTGCTCTCTCCGCCACATTGAATGTAATGACCATTGCATTAGAAGAAAGCGGCGTGGAGCATAAAATTCTTGATAGTAAAAACGTTACTATGGGCGAAGGTTTACTGGTTTATCACGCCGCTGAAATGGCTGCGGAAGGCAAATCGCTGGACGAAATCTATATCACATTGAAAAACAAAACAAGCGATATTTTGCTTTTGGCACTGGTAAGCGACCTGAAGTATCTAATACGCGGCGGCAGGCTCAAGCCTATTAAAGGTTTTCTCGGCACCATGCTGAAGATTAACCCCATACTTTCTCTTACCGAAAAGGGTCGTATTGAGCCCAAAGAAAGCATTCGCGGTACCGTAAAGGCACTTCGTCGTGTGCGTGAACTAACCAAAGAGCACCTGGCCGGCTCCAAAAAATATGCTATCTCACTTGTATATGCACAGGATAAAAACGACATCAACGACTTGCGTGAGCTGATGAAGGATATCATCGAAAAGGCAAGCTTCTACGAAGAAAAGGCCATAACCGCCGTACTTGGCGCACAAGCCGGCCCCAGCGTACAGTTGGTTTGCTCTTATAAACTAGACTAAACAATCCTTTGCAATCTCTCGAATTGCCTGCACACAACATGCAATTTCGGAATCCGATGTATGCAATCCAAAAGAAAATCGTACCATTCCTTGTTCTACCGTGTCGAACGCTTCATGCACAAGTGGGGCGCAATGCGCTCCGGATCTGGTAGCAATATGGTACCTGTCATTGAGTATTTCGCTCACCATCTGCGAGGGCATGTTTCCTATATTGAGGGATAATGTCGCCGCACCACCCTGTGGTGAGCCATATATACTAACTCTGTCTATCGCCCGCAGTGATTGATAGAATGTTCTCCTAAAGGTCTGAAGCCGCCGGCTGACATCCATCATCCTTTCCATGTGGATGACAGCGGCGGCCAAGCCTGCAACTGCCGGAAGGTTGATGGTACCCACCTCGCAAACATCCGGAAAAGTGCCGGGATGCTCTTTCGCAAAACTATGTACACCCGTACCCCCCGCATTTTGCGGACACAGACTCCCCACTTTATGGGCAATCAACGCCCCTACACCCGGCGGCCCATACAGGCTTTTATGTCCTGTAATAGCAAGCAAAGTTGGGGGAAAATCCTCCCCTATATTCAAATCAAATATACCTGCATACTGACTTGCATCTATAATCAGGAGCAGGTTATTTTTTTTTGCAAACTCTTTAAGTATATTTAAATCAAGTATATTCCCCGTAACATTGCTCATCAAATTGATGACGACGGCTTTCGTATGCGGTCGCAAAAGCTGCGGCAAAAGAGATACATCGGGTATGCCCTCCGCATTGGGCGGCAAAAAATCAATACTGCAGCCTGTTTGATACAGAGGGCGCAATACGCTGTTATGTTCCCAAAAGCTGGAAATGACATGATCTTCCCTTGTAATGCTTCCTTTTATTGCAAGATTGAGTGCATAGCTGGAATTGGGGGTAAAGCCCAGATTCCAATACTCCTTTATGCCAAAATAGCGCGCAACTTTTTCGCGCGATTCATCTAACAAGCGCAAGGCTTTATGTGCCATATCATGCGCGCCCCGGGAAGGATTTCCATAGTCGCCCCGGAGTACGGCAAGCATGGCGTCTATCACCTCCTGCGGCTTATATATGGAGGTGGAGCTGTAGTCTGCATAAATCATATTACGGCCTCATACTGCTGATTGTCCAAACGCTTATAAATAGCCTGATACGGTATGCTTTGCCCTGATAAAATCTGTCTGGCAGGCTGCAGCTGCGCATCTTCCAGCTTCAGTGCCAGTCCGCATCCCGCGCTGATACTGGGCGGCAGTGGCACCAGACGGCATGAAAACGCCGCCTCGCAGTGACGCTCTGCCGCGATAGCATGGTGTGTGGATAAAAACGTTACGATATACATCAGGGACGCACAACGCGATGCGAACGCATAAGCTCCAGTATACGATACATATTTGTGATTTCGCCGACTTTCAGAGATTCTTTCAGGCCGTAAAAATCCAGGCAAAGCCCGCAAGAAAGTATGTTTACTCCCTTTTCCTTCAATGTGGATAAGTCTGTTATGGTTTTTGTGTTTTCCGTGGTAAGTTTTACACCACCGTTATAGCAGACTACATACTTGGGCAATACATCCTGCTCTGTTAAGCTATACAGAAATCCTTCCATCAGTTTCTGTCCGAGCACAGGGTCGCCCTCGCCCATTTTATCGCCTGCCAGTACCACAATATAGTCAATGTCGCAGGACACATAGGAAACCACCTGGGATTCCTGCACTTGTACAGGCGTTCCCGTGATGTGGACAGTATAATGGCTGTCGCTATGTTTATCCACAGCGGCATTCAGACCCATTTGCTGTGCCATTTTGCTGAGATTCTGTGTGGCGATTTCATTATCCACGGTCACTTCCACGGATTCGCCTGCATGCTCTCTCAAATACTGTTTGGTACGTATTACCGGAAGGGGACAAGCCAGTCCCATGCAGTCTATTTTCATAATATCTCCTTATACATTTTATAGTAATGTTATGTTTCCTTCGCCGTGCTCAATGATGCCGATCAAAGCTGCCGGCAGGTTTTTGCCGTGCATTTGCTCCACGATTGCACCTGCCTGCTCTGCCGGTACGGCTGCGAGCAAACCGCCTGAAGTCTGCGGATCGAAAAGTATCTCCTGATAGGCAAACGGAATGTCTGCCAAATTCAGTTTGCTCTGCGCATGATTGCGGTTGCGCTGTGCACCTGCTGTAAAGCAGTATTCTTCTGCTGCTTGCAGCGCATAGGGCAAGAGCGGCAGGGAGTCCTGATACAGAACAGCATTTTTATCCTCACCGAGCATTTCGAGCAAATGCCCTGCCAGACCAAAGCCGGTCACATCCGTGCAGGCATGTACGGTAAACTGCTTCAGAATATCCGCCGCATCGCGATTCAACTTACACATGGAATCCACGGCTTCCTGCATGGCTTCCGCCGGAAGCACGCCTGCGCGGACACCGCCGGTAACAAGGCTCACGCCTAACTTCTTTGTTAGAATCAGGGCATCACCTGCCCGGGCAGTATTATTTTTCCAGATTTTACCCGGATGGACTTTACCCATCACAGACAGGCCGTACTTGCTTCTGGGGTCGTGTATGGAGTGTCCGCCTACCAGACTTGCGCCGGCTTCTACCACGACATCCGCTCCGCCCCGCAAAATTTCACGTAGCAGTGCAATATCGCCGTTTTCTGGAAAACAAACCATATTCAGCGCAGACACCGGTTCGCCGCCCATGGCATAGATATCGCTCAGCGCATTGGTTGCGGCAATACGACCAAAGTCATAGGGATTTTCCACAATGGCAGGGAAAAAATCCATGGTCAGTATGATGGCTGTATCCTCGGTGATCTTGATGATGGCTGCATCGTCCGACGAATCGTATCCTACCAGCACATCGTCACGCATGGTATTGGGCAAACCGCATAGTGCCTGATGCAGCAAATCCGGTCCCAGTTTCGCATTGCAACCGCCACAAACTTCTAAAATTTCGCTCAAAAAAATACACCTCTCTTTGCTTACTATTATAACACAGTATACAATGCGGATTGATTAGAATATATTAATAATTTCGATGCGTTTATTGAAAAAAACGATAAATCTGCACGTTTGTTTTGCGTGATTGTACGCCAACATAATATCCATATCTTATTAGACAGTAACATTTGTGTGTATAACAGGAATTTGATATACCACTTGCCAAGATTGTTAAAATATTATATAATTATATCCAAATAATGGATAAGGAGAGTTGCTTTATGAAACTGAAAGGCAAATCGGCTCTGATCACCGGAGCCGCAGTCGGATTGGGTGCAGGTATCGCAGAAGCCTATGTGAAGCATGGCGCAAGCATATGTATGGTGGACATGGATCCACTTGTGGAAAAAACGGCTGCGCAATTACAGAAGGACTATGGTGCGAACATCATTACATTTGTCGGCGATGTCAGTAAGAAAGAGGACATGCTGTCCGCTGTGGAAAAAACAGTACAGGCTTATGGTAAGCTGGATGTTGCCTGCTGCAATGCCGGCGTATGCAGACTGGCGGCATTTGAAAACTTTCCGGACGAAATGCGCGACTTTCACATCAATGTGAATATCATCGGCGTATGGAACACCTGCCAGGCTGCCGTACAGCAAATGCTCAAGCAGGGTGGCGGCAATATCGTAATCGCTTCCTCCGTCACCGGCGACATTGTAGCCGATCCAGGAGAGGCTGCATATGCCATGACAAAGGCTGCCCTGGTTGGTTTAACAAAATGTCTGGCAGTGGAATACGCGCAGCGCAATATACGCGTCAACTGCACACAGCTCGGCTATGCGCGTACGCCTATGGTGGAAAAAATGGCTCTGGAATCCGCACCGGAAGATCCCGAAAGCGTCATCCGCGGTATTGCCATGAATGTACCTATGAAGCGGCTTGCACAGCCCATTGAGGTTGGAGAGTTGTTTGCCTTCCTTGGCAGTGATGAAAGCAGCTATATCACCGGTGCACAAATCGTGATAGACGGCGCCGCAACATTGCCGGAAACACCCGGCATGGGAACAAACTGAACAAAAAGGGTATGATCTGTAATGCTCATACCCTTTTATTGTGCTTACGTGTTGTCTGTATCCTCCACATATGAATTGAAATGATCCGCATCCACTTCTTTTTGTTTTTTCTTACGTCGAAAAAACATGTAAACATCTGCCGATGTTTCCACAATAAACTCAATGATATCATCGAGAAAATCTGACACAGTTTGTCATCCCCTCATCTCCTTGCCCAGTATATGTACAGTTTACCATAGTATACAACGCGAGTTACAGAGCGTCCGTTACGATTTCTCCACTTACAAATAACCACTTGACAAGCCCCAGCAATGTCAATATAATAGTGGCGGTGCTTTAAGGTAGCCCAGTGAGGCCACCAAGGACTGCAGTACATAGCGTACTTAAAACGTGTTTTTTAACGCGGCTTTCCTTGTGGGAGAGCCGCGTTTTTGCTCTCCTATCACCGAATACAATTCCATAGGAGGCTTAGTTTTATGCAAAACGCAAAACAGCAAACACAGGTTGTCGATCAGGATTACACATTTGAGAAGGTGCCCCAGAGCGCAAGAAAAGGATTTATTCCTATGTTCTTCATATTGCTTGGGTTCACCTTTTTTTCTGCCTCGATGTCGGTCGGCGCAAAGTTAGGAAACGGATTAGATCTGAGCGGATTTATCTGGTCCATACTCATAGGCGGCAGCATACTCGGCGCATACACCGGCGTGCTCGGTTACATTGGCAGCCATACCGGTTTGAGCTTCGACCTGCTGGCACAGCGCAGCTTTGGTAAGGTGGGTTCATATTTACCAAGTATGCTCATCAGCTTTACGCAAATCGGATGGTTTGGTGTTGGCATCGCGATGTTTGCCATCCCTGCCGCAGAACTGCTCGGCATCAGCCCAATTATATTGGTAATTTTCGCCGGCATTTGCATGACTACATCCGCATACGTCGGCATCAAGGGTCTGGAAATCATCAGCTACATATCCGTACCACTGATTGCCATACTGGGCTTCTACTCCATGATCACTGCCACAAACGACGGCGGTGGACTGCAGGAGATATTTGCGCTCAGTACCGGCAAGCTGACAATATTCCAGGGTGTGGCTCTGGTAATGGGTTCCTTTGTCAGCGGCGGTACAGCAACACCGAACTTCACACGCTTTGCTAAAAGCAATAAATCGGCAATGATTAGCACCGTAATCGCCTTCTTCCTCGGAAACACACTCATGTTTGCGTTTGGCGCAGTAGGCGGCGCGTTCACCGGCAAAGACGACATTTTCTATGTTATGCTCTCCCAAGGGTTGATGCTGCCGGCATTGATAGTGCTCGGCGCAAACATCTGGACAACCAACGATAACGCTTTGTATACAGGTGCTTTGGGCTTATCCAATCTAAGCAAAGTCCGCAAAAAACCGCTTGTACTGATAGCCGGCGCAGTAGGCACCATATGCGCTATATGGCTCTACAATAACTTTGTGGGTTGGCTCAGCTTCCTCAATGCAACACTGCCGCCGGTGGGCGCCATCATCACGTTGGATTATTTCCTCAACAAAGAAAAATACATTTCCGACAGCGAAATTCGCGAACGCATCCACTACGGTTCCATTTTGGGCGTCGTAGCCGGCGCGTTGGTTGGAAACTTTGTACACACAGGTATCGCTTCCATCAATGCCATGACGGTTGCCTGCCTGTTTTATGTAAGCTATAACTATCTGTTTCAAAGCAAAAAAGTAGGAGTTAAAAATGCTGCTTAAAAACGCACTTATCGAAAACGCTGCGCATGCGCAGGATATATGCATATGCGACGGAAAAATCCAACAAATCGCAGAACACTTAATCCCATTAGACGACGAACAAGTGCTGGACTTGGAGCATAAACTGGTATTACCGCCTTTCATTGAGAGCCATGTACACCTGGATACCTGCCTGACGGCGGGCGATCCCGTATGGAACATGAGCGGCACATTGTTTGAAGGCATAGAATGCTGGAGCAAGCGCAAAGATAAACTCAATAAGAAAGACATTAAGGAGCGTGTCCATCGCGCCGTGCGTATGTATGCGCAAAACGGCGTACAGCACATACGTACCCATGTGGATACGACCGATAAAAGCCTGGTTGCCATGGAAGCCATACTGGAGCTCAAAGAGGAGCTGCAGAACATCGCCGACATACAGATTGTGGCTTTTCCACAAGAGGGCATATACAGCTTTCCCAACGGCAAACAGCTGATGATAGATGCGGTCAAAATGGGCGCCGACTGTGTAGGCGCCATACCGCACTTCGAGTTCACACGCGAATACAGTGTGGAAAGTTTGAACTTTACCACTGAGCTTGCTGCAAAGTACGGCAAGCTGATGGATGTGCACTGTGACGAAATCGACGACGAGGCATCCCGCGGCTTGGAAACGCTGGCCGCCAGAGCCTTGGAGCTTGGTTTGTTTGATAAAGTGACCGCAAGTCACACCACCGCCATGCACTCCTACAACAACGCCTATGTAATGCGGCTGATGCGCTTACTGAAAATGAGCAAAATCAACTTTGTAGCAAATCCCCTGGTGAACACGCACCTGCAAGGTCGTATGGACAGCTATCCAAAACGCCGCGGCATCACCCGCGTCAAAGAGCTGACGGAAACCGGCATAAACGTTTCCTTTGGACATGACGATATATTCGACCCCTGGTATCCTCTGGGCAACGGCAATCTGCGTGACGTGGTATTCATGGGACTGCATGTATGCCAGATGATGGGCTACGAAGAGATTTGCAACAGCTACCGCTTCATCACACACAATGCGGCGAAAACTCTGCATCTGGGCGAAAACTATGGCATTGCCGAAGGTAAACCCGCAAGTTTTGTGGTACTGAACGCCAAAAACTATTATGAGGCGTTGAACTATAATGCGCCGGTCGTATATTCTTTCCGCAAGGGCAAAAAACTTGTTGAGGCTGCTGTTGCAAAGATAAATGTGTTGGTATAACAAAAAACTGTCCTTTTTAAAGCAGGTAAAATCATTGTTTTACTTGCTTTTTAAATATAAAGTTTTACATATGCGCACTTTTCAATCCTTGTGTTTTGTTGTATACTATGCACATGTTAATGTAGAGGTGTCTAATGAATAAAGCGGATATATTGTATAAAGAGCTGTGCACAAGAATACTGAGCGAAGGCAACCATACTCTTGGTGAAAATGTGCGCCCGAAATATGCGGACGGAACACCTTCGCATACTTATTTTGTGAACCAGGTTTGGGAAGAATACGATATATCCAAGGGAGAATTCCCTATTATTACATTGCGCCAGATATACTGGAAATGGGCAATCAAAGAAATATTGTGGATTTACCAGGATCAGAGCAATGACCTGGATCTGCTTCGCGATAAATACAATATCGCCTGGTGGGATGAATGGGAGGTCGACCACAGCCGCACCATAGGCCAACGTTACGGCGCAACCGTAAAGCGTTATGACTTGATGAATAAACTATTAGACGGTCTCAAAACCCAACCCTACGGTAGACGGCACATTATTAATCTTTACCAGTACAGCGATTTTGAAGAAACAGACGGCCTCTTCCCCTGCGCCATGGAAACACATTGGAGCGTGCGCAAAGGCCTATTGGATCTGACATTGATACAGCGCAGCAGCGATGTGGTTATGGCGAACAGCATCAACAAAATACAATATACCGCTCTGCTGATGATGGTAGCAAAATCCGTCGGGCTTGCTCCCGGCAAGTTCTGCCATCTGGTGCAAAATGCACATATATATGACAGACATCTTGATGCCGTACGGGACATGCTCATGCGTCCCGGTCAGGAAGATGCGGAACAGATTCGTCTGTTGCTGACAGCAGATCACAATGATTTTTACCGCTACTCTATTGACGACTTCGTACTGGAAAACTACAAGCCAAACCAACCAAACTATAAGCTGGAGATAGCCATATGATGTACGCCATAGTGGCCATGACGGAAAAAACGCGTGCCATTGGCAGGCAAAACGCGATGCTCTACCACCTTCCCAAGGATCTAAAATATTTTCAGGATACCACGCGCGGGCACAGCATCGTAATGGGCTACCGCACCTACTTGAGTTTGCCCAAACGACCTTTGCCACAACGAAAAAATATCGTATTGAGCAGGCAACATCGCAGCTTGGAGGAAGGCGTGATACTGCTTCACAGTATCGAAGAGCTGCTTGCCTACCATACGCAGCATCTGGAGGAAGCCTTGTATATCTGCGGCGGCGCCGACATATACGAGCAATGCATGCCCTATGTGGATCAGCTGCTTGTCACCGTGATAGAAGAAGAGGAGACCGTCGAGGCCGATGCATTTTTCCCGAAGATAGATACAAACGTTTGGGAAAAGACACACGAAGAATGTGTAGAGGATACGAAGCATATTTGTTTTACGGTTTGGAAGAGAAAACAGAAGATATAATATAGCTCCCTATGCTGTTGCATAGGGAGTTTACTTACCTACTGTTACGCAGTATATAGCCTTGCTGTATCAATTCCTCTCTGCCTATCCCAAAATCCTTATGCTTCTCTTTCATATCTTCTATTGATGAACAACTTTCACAGTGAAATTTTATTGTATTGCCGTTTCCTGCATAGACAGGTGGAGTGCGATGCTTAGAAAATAAAATTTTTTTCTAAATCCCTGTTTAGATACAATAGATAGGTAACAAGGAAAATAAAAAAGAAGATTCCCGTTTATGATATAGTAATGGTGATCAAACCAACTACAGAAAGGGAATCTTCATGAGTAGAATATCACAGGCAGCATATTATCGTCAACGCATTTTAAAGTATGCAGAGAATCATTCTGTCAGCCAAACAGCAATTCAATTCAAGTGCTCCAGAAAAACTGTCTATAAATGGATAAAAAGATATGACGGAAC
>JBHADM010000126.1:0-19990 GCA_041855045.1 Bacillota bacterium
AGCGAAAGCGAAACAATTCCAAAAGATTCGGAGGCAGAGATAAAAGAGAATGCAAATGCGAAATCAGAGGAGAGCGCAGCAGAAGAACAGCAAAACCCGACTTCCGAAACTGCAAATGATGAAGCGGAGATGCAAGGGTAAAGAAACCTTTATATAATCAAAAATAATACAGCGCTGAAACGCTGTATTATTTTTATATGTGTTTATTGCTTTTTGTTGTCCAGCATAGCCAGTGTCACATCAAATGTTAAATATTCGCCTTCTGGAAGTTCTTCTGTGGCGTTGTATTTTTCTAAGCCGGGTACTCTGTAAACCTTAATGGAAACGGTATCGTCTACTTTTTTATCTGCCATATAATCAAGCAGTTCTGCAGTGGATTTTACAATCTTTCCATCGGCTTCTACAATGATATCATAAGCTTTTATGCCGGCGGTATCAGCAGGTGATTTTGCCTCTACTTCACGAATCAATACACCTTGTGGGATGCTTCCGTTGTTTACTGCGGTGCTGTTTGCGTTGATATCTGCAATCACAATGCCCATGCGTGGCTTGGGATCCTCACTGATACTTGTGCTTTGAGTGTTTTGGCTTTCTTCCAGACTGACTTTTTTACCTTTGCCGTTAATGGCGTCATTGATAACTTCTTTCACCTCATTTACAGGAATTGCAAATCCGATGCCATCAATTTGAGCAGAAGAAAAATTACTTCTGTTACTGTATTTTAGAGTGGGTATACCAATAAGCTCACCGCTTGTGTTAAACAGTCCGCCGCCACTATTACCGCTGTTGATGGCAGCATCTGTTTGTATCATGGTGCTGTACAGGCTTGTGCGCTTTCCGTAACGGTCGGTAGTATTATTGGTCACAATTTTCCTTGCCGGCGAGGAAATGACGCCAACGGTAGCTGTGCCGGGTAAGGAAATCGGATTTCCAATGGCAATCGCCCAGTCGCCAGTAACCAATTTATCGCTGTCGCCAAGTGTAACCGGCTCAAGCGGCAAATCTTTTACTTTTAAAACAGCAATGTCTTTGGATTCGTCATAGGCGATAAGCTCGGACTCATACTCCTTCTCGTCTACAACGACGGTCAGTCGGGTACTGTCTTCTACGACATGGTAGTTTGTTACAACATAGTCCTTTGCAACAACCACACCGCTGCCTGCGCCGTAAAGAACTTCTTGTTTATTGGGCTGATCGAATCCGCGATTATCAAAAAAACCGAATCCAAAACCAAAACCAAAGCTGTAAGAATTACTGCTTCGGGTAGAGTAATTGTTGATGCCTACCACACTGCTGTGTACTTTTTCAATGGCTTCGGTAAACGGGCTTGTGAGCACAATCTTCTCGTCTGCATTGGCAGGCTTCAGAAGCACTGCGCCGGCAAACATACCGGCTAAAATACATACAACAGCTAAAAATGCTACATATTTGTCCATTATTTTTTTCATACATCTATCCTCCTTTAATAAACAATTTTATTATAATCAATAATTTTGTCTAAACTGTGAATGCGCTGTAAATAGTCTGTATATTTATCTATTTACTGAGGTTTGTTGCGGATTGACAGCAGCGCGCAGACGAAATTATTTTGTTTCCGCTGCCGCATCCAGCTTTTCGTGAATGTAGATGGCAATGGCGTTTTCCAATCGCTTTCGTTCTATACTGCATTCAAAATCATGAGGATTGTTGATGTTATGATTAAAAGCATAGGCGTTTGCAGTGCAGCCACCGGAACAATGGAATTTTGCCCAGCACTCACGGCATTTTTTCTTGTTAAGAACATGGTTGTTTGCAAATACACCCTGCATATAGGTGTCGAAGCTGCTGTCCAATACAGAACCCATTTTGAACTCTTCTTTACCCACAAACTGGTGACAAGGATAAATATCACCATCGGCGCTGACGGCGACATACTCATTGCCCACGCCGCAACCGTTCAGGCGCTTTTTGATGCAGGGACCACCCGACAAGTCTACGTTGTAATGAAAAAAGCTGAACCATTTTCCGTTTTTTCTGCGCTCCAGGTAGCGTACGGCAAGCTTGTCATACTCCTTGCACAGATCTTCATAATCTGCCTCGGTCAGCGCATATTCTTCGGTCTCAGGTGCTACAACCGGCTCTATGGAAATCTGTTCAAAGCCCTCGTCGGCAAGCAAAAAAATATCTTCGCTAAAGTCTTTATTATGTTTGGTGTATGTACCGCGCACATAATACTGTTGCTGGTTTCTCGCTTCTACCAGTTTTTTTGCATTGGCGAGCACGCGGTCATAGTTGCTTTTATTGTTCACGCCGGGCCGCATTTTGTCATGCACGTCTTTTCTGCCGTCTATGGAGATAACCACATTATCCATCTCTTTATTGCAATACTCTATGACATCGTCGTTGATGGCAAGAGCATTAGTTGTAATAGTAAATTTAAAGACTTTATTGTGTTTTTTCTCCAGCTCTCTTCCATATGCAACCAGCTCCTTTACGACTTTAAAGTTCATCAAAGGCTCGCCGCCGAAAAAATCCACCTCTATATGTTTACGGTGTCCGCTTTTATTCACAAGCCACTCCAATGCCTTTTTACCTGTTTCTAAGGGAAGCATGCTGCGGTTTGACATGTGAAATTCGCCGGTGTCTGCAAAGCAATATTTGCATCGCATGTTGCAATCATGTGCTACCAGCAGGCACATCGCCTTGATTACCGAGGGGCCTTCTCTTTGCAATTCTTCTTCGCTATAGCTGTCGCTTACATCGATCAGCCCGTCTTTTTTCATCTCCAACAGTTCCGTTATGGTTTCATCGACACTTTTTGGGTCATATGTCTTATATAGCATTTCTTTTATCGCTTCTGTGCTATGGCTGTCCCACAGCTTTAATGCGTCAAAGGCCAAATCATCCGGCAAATGTACCGAACCGCTGCCTACATCCAATGCAATTTTTAAGCCTAAGGCTTCATAACAGTGTATCAAATGAGAATCTCCTTTACATTAAAAAGCCATGACGCTCAGTCATAGCTTTCATGAATTATTAATGGCGGTTTGTTTTTCCTTCACGACCTGCTAATTCATTTTGTGTTTGCTTTTCGCAAGATTGGTTGCCTACTGTGCAGCTGGTTTTGCAGGCGCTTTGGCAGGATGCTCGGCATTCGCCACAACCGCCTGTATGTACAGTACATCTCAATTTAGGATCAGCTATTGTTCTCATGTGTTTCATGATCATCCACTCCTTACTGATTGTTTACTAAATTATATACGAAAACCAAATTTACTGCAAGTTTAGTTTGTGCTTTTGAACTATCTCGTGCAGCACTTTTTTGTTTTCATTCATGCGTTGCACCAGCTTAAACTGTGTTCTGCAGCGTATTAGGTTATGGTTTTCTTTGCTGACTCTGAAATAGGTATCTCCATTCAAATAGTCTGTTAAAAATCGCACCCCGCATTCCAATGTCATCAGTTTTGCGCCATAGGGGAGAGTGTCAATTTCTTTTTCGGTAAGAATGCTGCCGCAGCCCTCCAAAAACCCTCTTGTATATACATCGAAAAGATCTAATGAAAGCTCCACCTTATCCAAATTTTCCTCATCTTCCAGTGCAGTGCTTGCTCCGAAACGAATGGAGTCCCCGAAGTCGTTTGCAACCAAACCGGGCATCACAGTGTCTAAATCAATGATACAAATGGGCTTTCTTGTAGCGGCATCCAGCATCACATTATTCAGCTTAGTGTCATTGTGCGTTACACGTAGTGGTAAATCACCGCTTTTTAACAAATTCATCAAATAGGATGCGTCTTTTTCCTGTGATAAGGCAAAGGCGATCTCTTCCTTCGCTTTATCCAGTCGTCCGGCGGCATTGTTTGCTATGGCCTCGTGTAGCATACGATAGCGGTTGGGGGTATCGTGAAACTGCGGAATGGTTTCCGATAAGACTTTGGCATCAAAGTCAAACAGCAGCTTTTGAAAGTTACCAAATCCCAAAGCGCTATTGTAGAAATCTTCCGGTTCTTCGGACAGATTCAGGCTGATGCTGTCTGTAACAAAGTGATATACGCGCCAGTAGGAATGATCTTCGTGCTGTACATGGCTTAGGGCGTCTTTGGTATAAACAATGCTTAAATTATGGCGTTCATCAAAGCCCTTATTTCTCAGATGTTTGCTGACTGCTTCGATATTCTTCATCAAGGCAGGCACATCTTTAAAAATACTGTTGTTTATTTTTTGCAGAATATATTGTTTTTTGTCGGTGATAACCAGATAAGTTTCGTTGATATGACCCGACCCATATCGCTCGCAGGATAAAATATTTCCCTCTAAAGTGTAATTCTGCAATACTTTATTTGTTATTCCCATAACTTTTGTGGATATACTCCTTTGTTCTTCATATTTTGTAGGGCATCCATTACAAATTGCTTATCCTCTTTATACGTTACGCCGAACCAACGTTGTGCAGTTTGCAGTACCTTGATACTTGCTTTTTTTTCTTTGATTAGCTTGTCGGGCACCAAAGTGATAAAATATTCGCATTTGAGCGGATTTTTTTCCAGATTTTCTTTCAAAAATGTTGGGAAGAAATCTATGTATTGCTGCATCATACCCTTTTGGAATCCCCAGAAATTCATAGATACAATGGTATCGTCAGCAAGTGGAGTATAGTTTGCACCGTCTTCTGTATAGCAGGTTTTTCCATTGTGTTTTTCAATCTGTGTGCGCTCTACGATATCGACCAGCATATGATTGTGATCCACCTGGCACACGCCTCTGGCTACATGGCCGTTGTCTGTAAGTGTTTTGTTCAGTTCAAATCCAACAATAGCGTGCGCATTTTCATCGGTATGCGTGGTTAGAAAATCATACATTTTTACAAAAGCATCACGACCGTAAAAATCATCGGCATTGATGACGATAAAAGGGCCGTCTACGTACTCTTTCGCGCTTATTACGGCGTGTGCTGTACCAAAGGGCTTAACGCGTCCTTCGGGAACGCGGAACCCTTCCGGTAAATCATTTCCCTGAAAGGCATAATGCAGTTTAACCTTATCCTTGATTTTTTGTCCGATACGCTCTTCAAACAAATCCAGGTTTTCTCTTTTGATGATGCATATCACTTCCTCAATACCGGCTTGTACGGCATCGTATATGGAATAATCCAATATGATGTTGCCTTCCGCATCAACCGGGTCAATCTGCTTCAATCCGCCATAGCGGCTGCCCATACCGGCAGCCATAATCAATAAAACGGGCTTCTTCATATATTATCCTTTCACACCGCCGCCGGTTACGCCGGCAATGATTTTTTCCGACAAGAAAATGTATAGAACGAAGGTTGGAAGGAATACAATAATGACACCTGCAAACAGTCCTGCCCAGTCACCTGTGGTTTTCATACCGCTGATAATATTATATAATCCAACCGCAACCGGCCGTTGCGCGTTGCCACTGGCAAATATCAGCGACATAAAGTATTCGTTCCAGATATTGATAAAGTTAAAAATGGACACGGTAATGATTCCGGGCTGTGCAAGCGGCAGCATAATTTTCCAGAACGTACGTATCGGGCTGCATCCGTCAATCGCAGCCGCTTCTTCATAAGAGCGCGACAAATTGCTGAAGAAAGTAAGCAGGAATATGGTAGTATAGGGGATATTGATGCCCACATACAGGAATATCATCAATATACGTATGGTCAAATCCTGTTTGAGCAGCTGCAATTCGGTTACTGCGCCGAACAATGGTAAGATAATCATCACAACCGGTACGCCCATGGCTGCTACAAAACTGCTTTGTATGGGCTTGTTCAAAATAAACTTAAAGCGGGATAGCGCATAGGCAGCAGGAGAAGCCACCGCTACCAGTATCAATGTGGATATCACGGAATACATAAGGGAATTTGCAAAAAACACGGATACATTGCTGGTCGTCCATGCCTTCACATAGTTTTCAAAATGAAGTCCGGTCGGCAGCTGTGTGGCTTGCCCTTTAAAAATTTCTCTGGTTGTGGAGAAGCTCGCCATAATAATCCAGCCAATCAACACAAAGGTAAATACAACCCACAGTGTCAATATGAGGTAAGCAGGAGTCAAGCGCAGTTCTTTTCCCCAGTTTAAGCGTTCACGCAACACGGTTTGTTTTTTCATCGCCCTGCCCCTTTCTTAAAACTCTAAATCGTCATCTTTGATCAGGAGGTTTGTTATCCAGAAGATGATTACAACAATCAACGAAAGTATGACACCTACTGCTGAAGCAAGACCGAAGTACCGTTCGGTCACGACCATCGTGCTGCCAAAGGCTTGTTGGTACATATAAACCACGGGGGTGACCACCTGTCGGCTCACCGTTACGGTAGAAAACAACTGAGACCATACGAAGAATCCCACGCAAGTAATGGACCACATCGTAATGTTCGTTTTAAATACACCCTTTAGCAAAGGGAATGTAATATGTAAAAACTGTTGAGGCTTATTTGCACCGTCCAATGTAGACGCTTCATAATATTCAATCGGAATTTTTTCAATACCGCTGGAAAAAATCAACATATGGTAGCCCACCATACCGAAACAATAGGCAAACAGCAGGGCATAGAACAGGTTGTCAGGTCCTGTCCATTGTGTTTTTGCAAGATTCGACAAGCCTATGTTTTCAAAAAATGTTTTAAATAAGCCAAATTTGGGGTGATATGCATATTGTTGCCACATGGTTGCCAGCGCCACCGCGCTGATAATATTAGGCATGTATATAATGGCACGAAAAAATTTTTTGCACCGTATGCCGGAATTTAAAAAAATTGCAAACAACAATGCTAATCCCATCACAAATATGCCGCCGATTGACCATATGCGAAAAATATTCCATAATGAATCCTTAAATAATTGGGTGTTTAATAGTTTGCTAAAATTTTCCAGACCGACAAATTCCCACTCGTTAAACTGCGCAGTCACATTTTCAACATTAAAGAAGCTCATCAATACGGTACGCAGTATAGGATATACGAATATCAGTACAAAAAACACCAGCGCCGGCGTTAGGAAAGCCACAAGCAAACCTGTGCTTTTTTTCATTTCATCCTCCTATAAAAAATAGGGGAGCCACTGATTCGTCGCTCCCCTGTAGCTTAGTTACATTATTTAGATGCTGTCTCTAATGCTGCAACAAATTCTTCGGCTGTTTGCAAGCCGCCGAACAGTTTCTGTACATTCTCTCTGATAACGGGAGCGATGTCAGCATTGTCAAGAAGGCCTGCACCCCATGTGTAGCGCTTGGTAATCTGTGGGAAGATCGCCTTTACATCTGCCAATTGAACAGGCCATTC
Source organism: Bacillota bacterium (assembly GCA_041855045.1). Classification (GTDB taxonomy): domain Bacteria; phylum Bacillota; class Clostridia; order Christensenellales; family Aristaeellaceae; genus JAAZPT01. The sequence goes on from JBHADM010000126.1 coordinate 7,289, forward strand.
TTCCAAAGTTGTGTCGGCAGGGATACCCATGGACTCTTTGGAAAGCATTGCGTCAAATTCGCCCTTTGTGATGTATTTGATCAGTTCGAAAGCCTCTTCTGCTACTTTGGTATCTTTGTTGATGCCGAATACCTGTGAGCCAAAGTTTGCAGCTTCGATGCCATCTACGCCGTTAGGTACTGCAGGATAAGCAGCAGCGCCCCATTGGAAATCGTCGCCGGCAAGCTCTTTTGTTTCGTTTGGAACCCAAGAACCGTTCAAATAGAAAGCGGCTTCGCCTAAAGCAAATTCGCCGTTTTGGTTGCCCGGCCATACGGAGGAGCTGATGGTTTCGGAAAATAGACCTTTTTTAGCCAAGTCTTCCATATCCTTTGCCGCTTGCAGCACCTCCGGTGTTTCTGCCCAAAGACCTTCTTTTACTACCTTGGAAACGCCTTCTTCACCAATGTAGCGAGCCAGGTGATAACCGAAGTTGGTTTCGATGTAGGCATCGTCAGATGTGATAGGCGTGAAACCTGCAGCTTTAATTTTTTCCAGTACAGCTACAAATTCAGGCCATGTGGCAGGCACTTCTGTGACGCCTGCTTCTGCCAAGATGGCTTTGTTATAAAAGAGTGTGAATAAGAAAGGTTGATAAGGAATGCTCTTGAGCTCTCCGCCCGCAGCATTGCGTGCAGCCGTCATCAGCGCAGCGTTTGCTGTGGCTTCATAATCAGAAGCTTTTGCCAAGTCTTCCAAACCGAGCAAGTATTTACCCCATGTGCCGTTTACGCGATCGATGTCCTCGTCAAACAGGTCCACTTCTTGTCCTGCTGCAAGCGCCGGTTCCAAACCTTGGCGAATGCCGTCGCGGCCTTTCAGCTGCAGGTCTACGGTGTTGCCGGTGGCAGCCATATAGGCTTCAACAGCTTTCTGGATAACTTGACCTTGTGCCTCGGAAGCATTCCACATACTCCAGTACACGATGGTTTTACCTTCCGCAAGAACAGCGGTTGTTGCCAAAGTAAGGAGCATAGCCAACACTAAGGCAATGGATACAATCTTTTTCATTTCATGTTCTCCTAAGTATTTTTTGTTGTTTTTCAACAACTTATGCGCTTATTATACATTTGAGAATGTACTATGTAAAGTATAAAAATTCCTGAAAAATAGTAAAATATTCCAAAAAAATGGATTTGATATAGTGAATTTTGTTGTATTTAGGCATAAATATGGTATAATAGTTAAAAATAAAAGAAAATTTCAACGGTGAGAAAAATGTTTTCAAAAAAGGAATATAAAAAGCTGGCTCGTCTGATGGACAACTTATATATCTGCAGCGGCATCAAGTTTGCTTTGGTGGGGGACGATATCAAAGAATATTATACTGCAGCCTATCGCACCGATTTTTGTCGGCATATTCAGGATACGCCGGAGGGCTATGCGCGCTGTGTCAGTTGCGATCAGTTTGCCATCAACAAAATGCGAAAAACCAAGAAGGCGGTTGTGTATAAATGCCATGCGGGTCTTTCGGAGGTCGCCCTGCCTGTTATCAGTGAAGGAAAAATCGTGTCCACCATTTTGTTTGGGCAAATTTTAGACGATGGATCCCGCGAAGAGCAGTGGAAGGAAACCAAGGAACGCTGCGCCTGGTATGCCAATATAGATTCCCTTAAAGCTGCGTTTATGCGCTTGAAGAGTGTGGATAAAAATCAGATTCAGGCTTATAGTGATATCGTCGAGAGCTGCATTAGCGAGGTGCGTTTGTCCAATATTGTGGAAGGTATGCAGGGGGATGATTATACAAAGCTGGCAAGCTTCATCGCCTCCCACTACGCCAGAGAAGATATTTTAAAGCTTGCCTGTGAAAGCTTAAATATGAGCAAGTCCAAAATATATAAAATGTGCAATGAACGCTACAATAAAAGCTTTGGTAAAGTAGTGTTGGACAAGCGCATGGAAGAAGCGGCATATTTGATACGCACCTCGGATATGCATTTTTACTACATAGCAGAGATTGTCGGCATACACGATTTCAATTATTTTACCAAGCTGTTCAAAAATCATTATGGCAAAAGCCCCCGACAGTATAAAAAAGAGTACGTTTTTTCTACGCATTCGCAATGATTTGTTGTATTTAGTAAAATGGTATGCTGTATTTTTGAAAGTCAGGAAGGTTTATACCGATATTCTGCATTCCGTATGGGCGCAGAAGTGTTTACATTGCAGCGCATTTTTGAGGCGGAACCTTAAAAATTTGTGTTATGTATCAGGCAAAAGGCATCTGTCAATCGAATTGTGTATATTTAGCAATCAGTGCACCCTCTTTTATTTGGTGCTACACTTTAATAAAGCTTGCAAAACAGTATTCATAAAACAAGGAAATGTGTATATTTCCTTATTATTTTTGTGTTTTTCTGCATAAATAATCAAGTTGAAATTTTATCGTTTATTCGATACAATGTGCTTATAAATTACATACTTTTTTAAAAGGGGTATCATATGAATAATAAACGCACCAGAGATGTTGTTGTTTCTGGCCTGATGCTATTCGCTATGTTCTTAGGCGCGGGCAATGTTATTTTTCCTCCTTATGTTGGTGTGCAGACCGGTTCTAACTGGGGGCTGACCTCTATCGGATTTCTTATCACGGGAGCCGGCTTACCCTTACTTGGCACATTGGCGGTGAGTAAAGTTGGGGGAAACTCGAATCACCTCTGTAATAGGGCATGGCCAAAGCTGAGCAAAATTCTTAATGTGGTTATTCTGTTAATGGTAGGTCCGCTGTTTGCCATTCCGCGTACCGCAGCCACCACTACGGAAATGAGCATAATGCCCTTTATGCCGGAAGGAATCAACTATCAACTGGTATTTACAATCGTATCTGCCGCTTTTTTTCTGCTTACTTATTTATTGACGCGATCCAGTTCCAAGGGCTTGGATAAGCTTGGGAGTATTCTTTCGCCTCTGCTGATTGTTTTTCTGTTCATTACGATTATTATCAGTATTGTAAAACCGATCGGCACACCGGTGCCCAGCAAGATAACAAGTGATTTATTCAGTTATGGCGTAAAGTCGGGGTATCAAACTATGGACGGCATCGGCTCCATCGTGCTGGGCGGTGCGGTGGCATTCTATATTTCGAATAAGGGCTATGATCAAAAACAGATGATGAAGATTATGCCTAAGAGTGCGCTGATTGCAGGCGCCTTATTGGGAAGCGTCTATCTTGGCTATGTTTGGATTGGTGCTTCTGGCACAAGTCAACTTGTTTCTTTTACTGACAGAACCGTGTTGTTGAGCCATGCCTCCTTTTTACTCGCAGGTCATTTCGGCAAAATTTTGCTGGCCTTGATTATTTTCTTTGCCTGCCTTACAACATCTGCAGGGCTTGTAATCACATTCTCTGAGTATTTTGCCGAGCTTTGCAAACACAAAATCAGTGTAAAAACATGGGGAATTATTAGCATTTTATTCAGTTTCTTTATTTCGTTGATTGGTGTGGAGGGTATCATCAGTCTGTCTGTCCCTGTACTGGAAATCATTTACCCTTTGGTTGTTGTTTTAATTCTGTTAAATATTTCTTCCGACTGGATTCCTACCGATATGGCTTTTAAGGGTACTTTGATTGGTGTGCTGTTCATGCTTCCTTTTTATACACTTTTGCATATCCCGTCCACAGCTGCATTCGCCGCGGATTTTCTTGTAAGCTTACCTTTGGGGTATCTTGGATTCGCCTATATTCCGGTCGCTTTATTAGGATTTGTGATTGGCTTATTGGTGGATAGAATAAAAAATAGAAATAATTGAAAAAAATTTCACAGATATGATATAATTAATTTGTATGAAGATGCTGCGCGGGAGAGAGCGAAAGCCGCCGAAGATGTAAGTGAGCCGAAGTCGTCACCGGCTTATGAACCTTTCAGGCAAAAGGACCGTCAGCGGAATACACTCTGAAAAGCGCAAGCACCGAAGGAGCAAGGGGATTGTCCCTGAATCTCTCAGGTTTATGACAGGGAAAGACCTCTTTTTGAGTTGTCTTTTCCTTTTTTATTGGAGTATCCTTTGAAGAAAATTATTATTACCAACAATACGGATGTGATGAAATCCTATCCGAACTGTGTTGTACGGCTGCAGGATATCAGTTTCATGCAGGTTCTAAAATGGGCGCGCGATATGGTACATCAGGGGCACACATTGCTCTCACACCCTTTGTGCGGCAGTTTAAAGCCAAACGAAACACCCTATAAATCCATATTGCTAAGCGCCGATACAAAGGCTAAGGTGGATGATTTTTCACTTGGCATTATTGAGTACTCCATTCAAAAGGCTGCAGGTTTTTCGGTCAAGGAGCGAACTCTGAGCGACAAAGTGCGCAGCGATTTTCGTTTTATTGATAAATGCCTGATTGAAAGTGCTTTAAACAGCGATGTTTAATATAAAAATAAAAAGGAGGAATTGTCTTTGAAGCTGGAATTGGGTTACATTAATGTAAACAATATCGTGTTTTCAGATAAAAGCCATATCCAAGACGGTACACTGTATGTGGATACAGAGTCTTTGAAAAAGCTGGTTCTGGAAGACGAGGCAATCGCAAACGTTGCTTTCGATATTGCCAAGCCTGGTGAATCCGTACGTATTACTCCGGTAAAGGATGTCATTCAGCCGCGTGTGAAGGTAAGCGGCAATGGCGGGCTCTTTCCCGGTGTGATTTCCAAGGTGGATACGGTAGGAGAAGGCAGAACGCATGTTTTGCGTGGCGTGGCTGTGGTTACAGCCGGTAAAATCGTTGGATTCCAGGAGGGCATCATTGATATGTCCGGTCCGGGAGCCGAATATACACCGTTCTCCGCTCTGAACAATCTGGTAGTTGTATGTACGCCTGCCGAGGGCATCGAGTCCCACGAGTACGAAAGAGCTGTCCGTATGGTTGGCTTAAAGATTGCCTGCGCGTTGGGAGAACTGGCAGAAAAGCTCATGCCGGACGAGGTGGAAGTATTTGAAACCAAGGGTATTAAAAGCAGCCTGGAAGAATTTCCAAACCTCCCCAGAGTGGTCTATGTGCAAATGCTGCAGAGCCAAGGCTTGCTGCATGATACTTATGTATACGGCGTAGATGCCAAGAAGATTTTGCCCACCATGATCTACCCGACAGAAGTGTTTGACGGTGCGATTATATCCGGCAACTGTGTGTCTGCCTGTGACAAAAATACAACCTATCATCACCTGAACAATCCGGTGATTCATGACTTGTATAAGGCGCATGGTAAGACCATCAATTTTGTGGGTATGATCATCACCAACGAAAATGTATACCTTGCCGATAAACAGCGCAGCAGCGATGCGACGGCAAAACTATGCGAGTTTTTACAAGTAGACGGCGCCATCATTTCACAGGAGGGCTTCGGCAACCCGGATACAGATTTGATTATGAACTGTACTAAAATCGAGCAAAAAGGCATTAAGACGGTTATCATCACCGATGAGTACGCCGGACAGGACGGCAAGAGCCAATCCCTGGCCGATGCAAATGTGCTTGCCAACGCCGTAGTTACAGGCGGGAATGCCAACGAAGTGATCACCTTGCCGAAAATGGACAAGATTATCGGTATGACAGACTATATTGATGTTATTGCCGGCAGTCACGCAGGCTCTTTGGCGGAAGACGGCACCATCACAGCCGAAATTCAGGTGATTACCGGTGCAACAAACGAGCTTGGCTTTAACAAGCTGAGTGCAAGATAGGAGGATACGATGGCAAAATTAAAAGTTGTGCACTATATCAACCAATTCTTTGCCCAGGTTGGCGGCGAGGAAATGGCGCATATAGCTGCATATAAACATCCGGGTGTTGTGGGTCCGGGTCTTGCAATCAATGCCGCCTTTGGCGATAAGGCCGAAATTGTGACCACCATCATCTGCGGTGACTCCTACTTTAACGAAAACCTGGAGCAGGCAAAAAAAGATATTTTGGGTTTTGTAAAGGAAGAGCAGCCGGATATTTTTATTGCGGGTCCTGCATTTAACGCCGGTCGTTATGGTGTGGCCTGTGCTACTATCTGTGCGGAAGTGCAGAAATTGGGCATTCCGGTAGTAACGGGTATGTATATCGAAAATCCCGGTGCCGATATGTTCAAAAAAGAAATCTATATCGTATCTACCAGGGACAATGCTGCCGGTATGAGAGATGCCGTAGGTAAAATGGTACCGCTTGCATTGAAGTTGGCAGGCAAAGAGAAAATCGGCGCATCTGCAGAGGAAGGCTATATTCCAAACGGTGTGCGCGTAAACTTCTTCGAAAAAGAACGCGGTTCAAGCCGTGCGGTTAAAATGCTGGTCAGCAAGCTTGCCGGCAAGAACTTTACCACAGAATACCCGATGCCGAGCTTCGACAGAGTGGCGCCTATGCCGGCTGTAAAGGATTTGAGCAAGGCAAAGATCGCGATTGTGACTTCCGGTGGTATCGTACCAAAAGGCAATCCGGATCGCATCGAAAGCTCCAGCGCATCCAAGTTCGGCAAATATGATATTGACGGCATTGCAGATTTGACCAAGGATACCTTCGAAACCGCGCATGGCGGATATGATCCAACCTATGCCAACGAAGATGCCGACCGTGTTATCCCGGTGGATGTGCTCCGCGAGTACGAAAAGGATGGCACCATCGGAGAGCTATGTCGTTATTATTACAGCACAGTAGGTAACGGTACCGCTGTGGCATCCGCTCAAAAGTTCGGCAGAGAGATAGCCAAAGACCTCATTGATCAGAATGTGTCTGCAGTTATCCTCACCTCCACGTGAGGAACTTGCACTCGTTGCGGCGCAACGTTAGTAAAAGAAATTGAACGAGCAGGTCTGCCTGTAGTGCACATGTGCACAGTGACACCTATATCCCTGACCGTAGGTGCAAACCGTATTGTTCCCGCTGTTGCTATTCCGTATCCCCTGGGTAATCCGTCCATGGACAGCCAAGAGGAATATAAATTGCGTAAAAAGCTTGTAGATAAGGCCTTGCATGCACTTTCAACAGAGGTGGATACACAAACAATCTTTGAATAAACTGGTGATTATATGCAAGATAAAATTTATGACATCATCGTACTTGGCGCAGGCCCTGCAGGTTTAACTGCCGGGCTCTACGCCGGCAGAAGCCGCCTTTCCTGCCTGATAATCGAAAAAGCGCAGGACGGTGGACAGGTTTCCATTACCAACGAAATTGAAAACTATCCGGGCTGTATCGAACATGAAACCGGTCCCAGCTTGGTTGCGCGCATGGCTGCCCAGGCAGAGCGCTTTGGTGCAGAGCGCGCAAGCGACATCATTGTTGGAGCCGACCTTAGCGGAAAAGTTAAAATTTTGATGGGAGAAAAGGCCACCTATCGTGCGCACAGTGTGATTTTGGCGCCCGGTGCAAATCCGCGTTTAATCGGCTGCCCCGGCGAAAAGGAACTAACAGGTAAAGGCGTGAGTTACTGCGCTACCTGTGACGGTGCATTTTTCGAGGAGCTGGAGATCTATGTTATCGGCGGTGGAGACAGTGCTGTGGAAGAAGCCATTTACCTCACCAAGTTTGCGCGAAAAGTAACCATCGTGCATCGTCGCGATGCCTTGCGTGCTGCAAAATCCATTCAGGAAAAGGCTTTTAAAAACGAAAAAATCGACTTTTTGTGGAACCATACCGTGGACAGTATCGAAGGCGACGGCGTGGTAGAGCGTATGATTGTCAAAAACACACAAACCGGTGAGCTGAGCACGATAGAGGCAGACCCGGATGACGGTACATTCGGCGTTTTTGTATTCATCGGATTCGATCCTTCCACCGCTTTTCTGGAAGGCCTCGTAAAGATGGAGAATGGTTATATTCTTACAGATGATGATATGAAAACCAATGTTTCCGGTGTGTTTGCCGCAGGCGACTGCCGTAAAAAGAGTCTTCGCCAAGTTGTAACTGCGACTGCCGACGGTGCAATTGCCGCTATGCAGGCGCTGCACTATATCGAAAACGAACTATAGGAGGAAACCATGTTAGAACTGACAAAAGACAATTTTGAACAGGAAGTAAAATCAGCAGAAGGTGCTGTTTTTGTAGACTTCTACGGCGATACCTGTGTGCCTTGCCAGGCCTTAATGCCCTTTGTGCATAGAATGGCGGAAGAATACGGTGACAAATTGAAATTTTGCGCGCTAAACACCACCAAGGCACGTCGCCTTGCCATTTCTGAAAAAGTTCTTGGCCTGCCCGTTATGGCAATCTATCAGGGGGGCGCCAAAGTAAAAGAGCTTGTCAAAGAAGAATGCACCGAACAAAGTATAGAAAATCTTATTAAAGAGTTTATTTAGTTTGTGCAGACAAACCGAGTACATACACAGCATGTTCTGTGTTATAATGTAAATAGCTGGTACTCCAGTTAAATTTAATAGAGGAGGAAGAGGATAATGAGCGAATTGAAAAATAAGCATATCATTATCATCGGCGACCGCGACGGCATTCCAGGTCCTGCAATTGAGGAATGTGTAAAAGCTGTTGGTGGACAAATAGCATATTCATCTACAGAATGCTTTGTTTGAACATCCGCTGGCGCAATGGACTTAGAAAACCAACGCAGAGTAAAGGAAATCGCCGAAACATACGGTAACGAAAACGTTATGGTGCTATTGGGTGCTGCAGAGGGCGAAGCCGCAGGCTTGGCTGCCGAAACAGTTACCTTAGGCGACCCAACCTATGCGGGTCCATTGACAGGAGTTTCGTTGAAACTCGATGTTTATCACATTTGCGAACCGGAAATTAAAGAGCAGATCCCAGCCGACTTGTATGATGAACAGGTAGGTATGATGGAAATGGTGCTCGATGTCGACGATATTGCTAACGAAATGAACAATATCAGAAGTCAAATTTCCTAATGCACTTTTATGCGTATAGTAGATGGATGCTATACGCATTCTTTTTGTCTTATATTAAACCACTCGCTAAAATAAAATGAATTATATATTTGGAGGTATCACTTTGAAACCCGTCATTTTATCATCGAGCTATATGCTCGTACATGCGCCTGATATGGTGCTGCACAACGGTTCAACACAGACGACAGAACGTATCGTAAACAAGGATTCCGAATATCTCAAACAGCTTCCCTCGCATTTACGCAGCTATGAGCAAGCCGTGCAATACTTTCCCAATCAGTGCTACATAGGTAATATTACGCCGAATGAACTGGCAGCCGTAGCGCAGCCTTGGTACGAAAGTCCAAAGACGAATGCCTCTGCACTGGGTAAATTCGGCCAGATTATGTGTGAAGAAGATTTCTACCTCTTAATCCAGGCCTGCGATGTATTTGATGTGGTAACCTTGGAACAGGGTTTTGTAAGCGAGCATAGAGAAGCTTTTGCAGCAAACCCCATTATCAACGAGAGCATTTCTTCCAGGATAAAGGAAGGTAAAGAGCTTTCTTTTATCGAAAACGCCGTGCATCATGAACATGGTGAGGGGCTGTATTGTAAAGACAAATTGGTTGGCGTTGTACATCGCGGCCATGATGTGGACGAAAATCTCTCTTCGCATGTATTGTTGGAAAATCTGGTATCTAAAGCGAGCAGCGTATTGGCGCTATTGCAGCTGGTGAAAAATGCCGGTATCAATGCGGCGGATATCGAATATGTGATCGACTGCTCTGAAGAAGCGTGCGGCGATGTAAACCAACGCGGCGGCGGTAACTTTGCGAAGGCAGCTGCAGAGATTGCCGGTTTAATCGGTGCAACCGGATCCGACCTGCGCGCATTCTGCGCAGCACCGGCACATGCTATCATCAATGCGGCTTCTCAAGTAAAGGCGGGCACTTATAAATATGTTGCGGTAACAGCCGGTGGCAGCACTGCAAAATTAGGCATGAACGGAAAAGACCATGTGAAAAAGGGTTTGCCTATTTTAGAGGATGTAATCGGTGCTTTTGCAGTGCTGATCGGACAGGACGACGGTGTGAGTCCGGAAGTGAATCTGGAAGTCGTCGGCAGACATAGCGTAGGCACAGGCTCTGCACCGCAGGCTGTCGTGAGTGCGCTGGTGTCCGACCCTCTGGAAAGAGCCGGCATGGCCATCACCGATGTGGATAAGTACTCTGCCGAAATGCAGAATCCGGATGTCACCAAGCCTGCAGGCGCAGGGGATGTTCCACTGTCTAACTTTAAGATGATTGCGGCTTTGGCGGTAACGAAAAAACAATTGGAACGCGCCGATATGCAAAACTTTATCGATACCCATGGTATGGTTGGCTGGGCACCCACGCAGGGTCATATACCATCCGGTGTGCCTTATATAGGCTTTGCCATAGAGGATATCAAGGCAAAAAAGGTAAAAAATGCGCTCATTATCGGTAAGGGAAGTCTATTCCTGGGAAGAATGACCAACCTGTTTGACGGCGTTTCCTTTCTGATTCAGGCTAATACCGGCAAGGAAGCTTCGCAGGGCGTGTCAGAAGAAAGTGTAAGGGAGCTCATTGCAAAAGCTATGAGAGATTTTGCCAACAGTATTGGAGGAAACTGATATGCAGGAAATCAATAAAATGATTGCAGATACTTTTAACCAGTTGGCAAATGCATTGGAAACAGGAAGCCTGCAGTCTCCCCATAAAGTTGCAGTCACCGGTATCGGCAGTGAGCTGGGCGAGGAAAACATTTTTAAAGGTGCCGAACTCGCAGCAAAAAACGGTATTTCTGTTGTTTATATCGGTAGTATGCAGTCGGATTTGATGGAGTGCAAAAATGCCTCCTGCGAGGCGGATGTGCATACTATCATGAACGAGCTGCTCAAATCCAATGAAGTGCAGGCTGCAGTGACCATGCATTATCCCTTCCCGATTGGTATCAGCACCGTAGGAAAATTGAATGCAGTGGGCAGTGGGTTGCCGTTTTACTTGGCAAGCACCACAGGCACTACCGCCACCAATCGTGTGGAAGCCCTGGTAAAAAATGCCATCTGCGGTATCATCTCCGCCAAGGCTTGCGGTGTCAAAGAGCCGAGCGTGGGCATACTGAATTTGGATGGTGCCAGACAAGCGGAAGGCATTTTGAAAAAAATGCAGGAAAATGGTTATGCCATCTGCTTTGCGGAGAGCATGCGCGCCGATGGCGGATCAGTGCTGCGCGGCAATGATATTCTTAACGGCAGCGCTGATGTTGTGGTATGCGACTCTTTAACCGGAAATCTGTTTATGAAAACCCTGAGTGCCTATAATACGGCAGGCAGAGTGGAGGTTGCAGGCTTTGGTTATGGACCGGGCGTTGGAGAAGGTGCGGACAAGCCCATCATGATTGTTTCCCGTGCCAGTGGATCGATGGTGATTGCCAATGCCATCGCATATGCCGGAGAATTGGTAAAAGGAAAATTTGTCGAAGTGCTGAAAAATGAATTTGCAAGCGCGAAGAAAGCAGGGCTTGACAATCTTTTGGCAGCGCTGAAAGAACCGGCTCAGCAAAGCGAAAAGGCAGTGGCACCACCAAAGGAAGTGTGTACCGAAGAGATTGCCGGCATCGATGTTATGGCGCTGGAAGAAGCCGTGCAGGCGCTCTGGGCTGAAAAAATATATGCCGAAAGCGGTATGGGATGCACGGGACCCCTCGTGATGATCAACGAAAAAAACAAAGAAAAATCGATTGCTGTTTTGAAAAGCAAAGGATTTATTCAGTAAACAGGAGGCACTATGCAGGATTTATTAAGACAAATTCCGAAAACCGATGTGTTATTGCAGGATGAAAGGTTGTGGAATCTTCCGAATATTACGGATATCGTAAGGGATGTCCTTGCTGACATTCGGGAGCAAATTTTGTCAGGGGATCTGCATAGTGTCCCTCATATTACAAGCATTGTGGATGTGATACTTGCTGTTTATCAGCAGGAAAACAGCAATACCCTGCGATGCGTTATCAATGCCACAGGTATCATTGTGCATACAAATTTGGGGCGTTCCTGCCTCTCTGAAGCGGCGGCGCGTGCGGTCTATGATATTGCAAAAAATTACTCCACTTTGGAGTATGATTTGCCGCGTAAATGCCGCGGCTCCCGTCTGGCGCATATAGAGCAACAAATACTGAGCATGACCGGCGCGGAGGCCGTAGCCGTAGTCAACAACAATGCCGCTGCCGTGTACCTGATGCTGAGCGCATTGGTGAAGGACAAGGAAGTCTTGGTTTCCCGCGGTGAGCTTGTCGAAATCGGCGGTTCTTTCCGCATTCCCGATATCATGAAAGAAAGCGGCGCAACGCTGATAGAAGTTGGAACCACCAACAAAACACATGCTTACGACTACACACGTGCCATCGATGAGAATACGGCGGCTATTTTAGCCGTGCATACGAGCAACTATCGTGTTATTGGTTTTACGGAAAGTGTCAGCAGAGTCGACCTGGTGCATATTGCGCATGCTCATGGACTGCTTGCCCTGGAGGATTTGGGCAGCGGTGCATTGGAATCACTGCAGGTATATGGCTTGCACGACGAACCTTCTGTTATGGAAAGTTTAAAAGCGGGAATGGATGTCATCACCATCTCCTGCGACAAACTCTTAGGCGGACCGCAGGCCGGTATTTTGCTCGGAAAAAAAGAATATATCGACACCATCAAAAGCCATCCTATGATGCGTGCGTTGCGCTGCGATAAGATGACCTTGGCTGCCTTATATACGACCCTGCAGAGCTATCGCAGGGGAACCCAGTTGGAGGATATTCCCACAT
>JBHADM010000127.1:0-11583 GCA_041855045.1 Bacillota bacterium
AATAAAAAGAAGTATCATAATTAGAATGTTTCCAAAAGAACCCGAAAAAAATTGTCATAAAGAACTTTAATGGAAAATAGCCACGCAGGAAATAACGCCAGTTTGCCTATAATTTTAAGGATTCGCTCAAGGTATTTATTGGAAATCTCCGCAGAACGTAAGCGAAACTCGCTTTTTGTTTTCTCATGCCAATAATCTAATTCTTTGATTCGTTCTGTATGTTTAAGCAATTTGTATTTAATTCTCTCTTCGGCTATGTCGAGCTCTTGCTGTTGAGTAGACCTTGTTAATTGGGTACCACAATATTCGCAGTATGCAATTTTTCTATTACTGTCAATTGTTATTGCTGAAGCACAATTTGGACATCTAGTCGGAAATCCCATCATCAATACCTCAAAACTTTGTAATAATAAACTCGAACAAATGTTCGAGTCACTGGTGGTCGCAACAGGGCTCGAACCTGTGACCCCCGCGATGTGAACACGGTGCTCTACCAACTGAGCCATGCGACCAAAATACCATATATATTATATACCTTTTGCGTAAAGAATACCATATAAAATTTAAAATTTTAATAGAGCAATTGTGTTATTGTTTAGAAGCATTAAAAATGCCCTTTGTAGTTAAGGCAAATGATTTTTAGCAAGCAAAAGCACCTGTTCCAAAATCCGCTGGGACAGCAGACCAATATTATGCATAAAAAGGATTTTGAAAAATAAAAACACCAGCAATCACTTAAGATTACTGGTTTTCTTCTGGTGCGGTCGACGGGACTTGAACCCGTACCCTTGCGGACACGCCCCTCAAACGTGCGCGTATGCCAATTCCGCCACGACCGCTGAACAAATGCTATTTTATAACAAAATATGATTCTTGTCAATGAAAAAATCCACCGTTTCGGTGGAAAATTTATTTTGCTAACGCCTTTAATGCTGCATATGTTTCTTCGCTGATGTCGTGTTCCATTTTACAGGCATCTTTGTATGCTGTATCCTCACTTACACCTATGCTCATCAGGATTTTCGCCAGACTCATGTGCCTGTCATACATTGTTTTTGCAATGCTTAAACCTTTGTCGGTCAGATGAATATATTTATTTTCATCCATAGTAATGTACTCGTTTTCACTGAGCTGCTTCATTGCAAAACTAACGGAAGGTTTGCTTACGTTTAAACACTTTGCAACATCAATGGATTTTACATAACCTTTCTCCAATTTCAGCATGTAAATTCTTTCTAAATAATCTTCGGATGATTCATAGATATTCATTCCATCTATTCCTCCTTATTCATCTAATATTATGTATTTTAGCACATAGTATAATTTGATGCAAGGATAGTTAGCCTTGCTTATCATTGAACAAATCATATTTTTATGCTAAAGTATAGTAGCAATTCGTGAATTATGGAGGATTATCCCATGAAAAAATATAGTTTTATCCTGCTTGTATTGACACTCATCCTGCTCGCTTCCATTGCGTTTGCACAGGACTTGAGCGGTACCATTCGGAATGCCGAAGTCAATACGGTTGCCGTTGCGACAGCAAACAGGCAGTTTAGTGTACCAGTAATCGACGGACGCTTTCGCTTGGAAGGCATAAATGAGGATTTCAGCTTATTTGTTCAGATCCCTTATGGAGCAGGCATAGAGGAGGGCAGCGATTGGGCAATCTCCGACACAGGTGATATGGCATGGATTACACTGTCAAAACAAAGCAAAAAGATACCTGATCTGGTGTTTGTGCGCGGCAATGGAAGCATTGCTGTATCTGCGTTTCAGGATGATAACTATAACGGCCAGCGCGGTAAGTACGAACTTTCTGTTGCAGGTATTTTGGTAGAAGTTTTAGATGCTTCTGATAACGTGATTGCCACTGCTACCACAGAGCTAAAGGAAGTCATTATTCCTAATATTCCTGAGGGGCAGTATAGATTACGCTTTGATACACAGGAGCAATATCTTTATACAAAACTGGGAGCAGCTGTTAATGCCATAAACAGTATAACAGACAGCTCCAATTCCTCGGTTAATATTTCTATACCTATTGATGTACGCAGTGGCGAAACAACCTCTGTCGCATCGGCTCTGTATATTACTTCATCCATAGAGGGAAGAGTGTGGTTGGACGACAATAACAACGGTGTTATGGACGATGGGGAGCCGGGCTTTGAGAATATTACCATCACAGCCAAAAGCAAGACGAATGGTGAAGTTTATGAGGCGACCGTGGCAGAGGACGGCGCATGGATTATTACACAGCTTCCGCAAGACAGTTATATGCTCTCTGCAGAGTTGCCTGAAGATCATCTATTTGCGATATATTCTCTGGAAGGTAGGGATTTGCGAAGCATTTTTACACCCTATACAGGACAAAAAGACAGCCGTGAGTATCGTCTAAAAAATGCCGAAAAATTAAAAAATATCAACATCGGTGTTGTAAAACCCGCAAGCGTTCAAGTTAAAGCTTTTTTTGACCAAAATCATAACGGTATACAAGAAGAAAATGAAATCGGTGTATCCGGTATAACAATAGAAATTATTCGAGATACAACCAATAAGAGTATTTCAAAAGGAGTGACGGACGAAAACGGTATTTACTCCGTGCCGGCATTGCGCCAGAACACCTACCGAATACGCGCTGTTTTGCCACAGGACGGCAGTGAGTTCAGCGCGGTTGGGGCGGGAGAAGTGTCAGAGGTCAATCGTTTTGCAAATGTGACGGGCAGACGCGAAAGCAGTGTGAGTCCTGTTATGATAGCAAATCAACAACAAAATAACATTCTTGTCGGGGTTGCCAGAATGTTGAATTTCGGTGGCCGCGTATATGTGGATGGCAATTTCAACGGCATATACGATGAGGGTGAAAAGCTTATGCCGAATGTCAGCGTTCGTGTTATTAATGCTGAAGAAGTAGAGGTGTACCGTACCAAAACCGATGCCAAAGGCGCCTATCGCATCCCAAATCTCTATGAGGGAGCAGTAAAACTGGAATTTGCAGCGGTAAAGGATTATATGTATGTACGTCGTTTGGCGCATCAAAACGACTACGAAAACTATATCAGTGATACTAAATCCGGTATCGGACATACAGATTTCATCAACTTGGTGATGGGTGAAGATAACGAAAATGTTGATGCTGGGCTCATTCTTTCCGGCTCCATTAGTGGCAGAATATTTAATGATTTAAACGACAATGGCCTTGACGATGATCAGCAGGGATTTGAGGGAGTAGCGGTAAGCTTGCTGGATGAAAATGGTGCCGTACTTCTCTCCAGCAGCAGTGACAGCGAGGGATATTACTTTTTTGAAGGTATATTGCCGGGAACATATCAACTCAGCTATACATTGCCTGAAGGTAAACTGTATGCCGCATATGACCCGAATGGAAATACCTTTGACAGCAATGACGCATCGTATAAAAGCGAGTTGATTTCGTTTCGTGCCGGCGACAAATTTCAGGCAAAACTCGGCGGTGTTGTGGAACTGGCAAGCCTTCACGGAAAAGCTTTTGTAGACAGCAATGCAAACGGAATATTGGATGTAGGCGAACAGGTAATGTCGGGATTGCGTCTGCAGTTGAACAGCGCGAATCAGAAAATGCAGAGCATGCAGTTTCAAATTGAAAAAAACGGCGGTTATGAATTTCATGGTTTGCGTCCGGGCAGTTATGATTTTTCTGTGGAATTGCCGCAAGGTTACATCTTTTCTAACAACAGCAGACAATTTGGCCGCGCTGGTCAAGATACAGTTCGCATTGAACAGGCTGATTTGTTGTTGGATAATCTAATCAATCTTCCCGTGATTAAGCCTGCAAGCCTGCATAGCAGTGTTTGGTTAGATGAGGATTTGAACGGCACCAAGGGAAATGATGACGGCGCTTATGCCAATGCATCTTTCTATGTGGAGTACAATGGCGAAGCATTTGGCACCTTCCAAGCGGATGAAAACGGAGTGCTTGCGCTGGATAACCTGCGTCCCGGCAAGTATCGCATCGGGTTGGTACTGATAGATGGCGCAAAACCTGCAAAGGGTTTCGAACAGGGGTACTTAGGCGCATATCCGACCATACTGAAGGAATTTGATATCAGAGAAAGCCAAAATATAGAGGACAAGGGTTACGGTGTTGTTGTCTTGATGAGAATTCAAGGCAAACTATGGATAGAAGATGCTGGCGAAGCAAAACCGCAGGCAGGCATTGAAATTAACCTCTATAATCAGGATGGAAAACAGGCTACCACTACCAGCAATGAGCAGGGTGAATATGTCTTCAGTCAGCTGAATCCTGGCGAATACTATATCATCACAAACAGTATGCCCGGTTCCATTTTTGTACGTGCCGGGGATCCTAATTTTGAAACACAAAATAACAGTACTGCAAAAATTGATGGAGATAAGGCTGTCTCCAAAACATTGACATTGAAAATGCCACAGTCCCACAGTGATGTAAATGTAATTGGAATCATCCCGGCTGTGATTGGCGATATGGTTTGGTTTGACAGAAATACAAATGGTTTGCAGGACCATGGCGAGCCTGTTATGCAAAACATTAACATTACGCTGGTGCAGGATGGGGAAGAAAAGTATCGTGCTACATCAGACGGAAACGGTTTCTACACCATCACCGATATTTATCCCGGGTCCTATTACCTCATGGTCACCTTGCCAAACGAATTTGCACCGACCGAAAGCGTATCTCACTTACAGCAGATCAGCAGCGTGTTGGAGCAAATGAACGGAAATCAAGCCTCCTCTGCGCTCTTTGAGTTAAAGAGCGGAGATAGAAAATATTACTATGACATCGGTTTTGTTTGGAAGGAAGGCTATGAAAACAGCAATTATGATTTCGGCACCCCTGCTACACAGGATTGGTCCAACCAAATGAACTATATGAACGAAGGTTGGGGAAAAAGATAACATTTTTTAAAGTCCATTAGCATAGGCTGATGGGCTTTTTCATTGACAAGCAATATGTAAGTGTTGTATCATTTAATCTGTATAAATATGTACTCGACGACTTATTAGTAATACATCACAATCGCAACACCTGTGATTCCGTGTTGAGAAACTGCTCTCATCCATCCAAAGCACATTTGACGATTCTGTTAATAAACTACTGGTATTCCAAGAACATATACATAACATTTACACATTTCAGGAGGAAATATGGCATTTTTTAACAATGTGCCCGGCAAACAATTCGTCAAAAAAAATAGTCAAAGAGACTATAGAAACGAGGGGCAGGGTGAAAAAAAATACGGCACAAAAAAACAAGGCAAGTATCAGGATGAAAACGATGCGAAGCGGGACTTTAAATCCTCATTCGGAAAGCCATTTCGCGGTCGTCAGGGAAACAATGAATCTCAATTCAAAGATAGATTTTCTAAAAACGAGAGAGCTTTCGACAAGGATCGCTCATTCTCTAAAGACAGGAGATTTGGTGCTAAAGAGCGCAGTTCCAATAAAGACAGATTTGCAAAAGCGGATAGACGCTTTGAACAGGAAGTAAAAACCCCGAACTATCTCAAATATGAGTACGAAAAGCCTGCCAAGGCACCACGTACACCGGATCGCGTAATAGAAACCACACAGGAGGAGAGTTTCGAACAGAATGAAAACCTCTTGGTAGGCAGAAATCCAATTCGCGAAGCTTTGAAAAGCGGTCGTGATATTGAGAAACTGCTTGTACTGAAGGGTGAAATGAGCGGCTCTGCCAGCGAAATCATCGCTAAGGCGAAAGCCTTGAAAATACCGGTACAGGAAGTGGAAAAAAAGCGGTTGGATCAGATTGCCGGGCATCACCAGGGCTTGATTGCTTTTGCATCGGCATACCAATATCATGATTTGGACGATATTTTGAATCTGGCAGAGCAACGTGGCGAGGCTCCTTTTATTGTCATGCTTGACGGCGTGACAGATCCGCATAACCTCGGTGCCATCATACGCAGTGCGGAGTGTGCAGGTGCACATGGCGTTATCATACCGCAGCGACGCTCCGCCGGGCTGACGGCAACTGCCGTAAAAGCCAGTGCAGGTGCGGTAGAGCATATCATGGTAGCGCGCGTAACCAACCTCAAAGGCGTTGTGGATAGCCTGAAACGCAAAGGTCTTTGGGTATATGCCGCAGATATGGATGGCGATAACTATGATACAGTGGATTTTGCAGGGCCCTGCTTGCTGATGATAGGCAGCGAAGGCGACGGTATAGGACAGCTTTTATTGGAAAGCGCAGATAAAAAAGTAAGTATTTCCATGAAGGGCAAAATTGAATCTCTGAACGCTTCCGTTGCGGCAGGTATTTTGCTTTTCCAAATTGCAAAAGGTAGATAATGAACGAAATATTGCTTGTAGATGGATATAATGTGATCGGCGCGTGGACAGAAGCGGAACAGAAGCAATGGCCCATTGATGAAAGTCGAGACAGATTGGCGCATATGCTGGAAGAATATGCGGCTGTTTGCAAGCAATATGTCATTCTGGTATTCGATGGCTATCGCAGCGAACGACTTACTACATCCCGTGAAAAGCGAAAAAATATGGAAATCGTTTTCACAAAAAAGGACGAAACTGCGGATAGTTATATCGAAAAAACCGTATACAACAGTCCCAAATACTGTAAGGTCTATGTAGCGACCTCCGATGCATTGCAACAGTCCAGTATATTGGGCGACGGCGCATATCGCATGTCATCCAGGGAACTGCTGCATGAGCTGAATACGATGAAGCACAAGGGTAAGTATAAATCCCAGCTGCAAGCGCGTAACAGATCATCCGTGGCAGATGCATTGCCAAGAGAGCTCTATGATCAACTGGATCAATTTATCAAGCATAAAAGGAAATAATGTATAATCAATATTCCCATATGGAACAGAATCAGGCGGAGCATGATACCTATATCCGAAGGCTACAGAGCTTGACAGACGAAAACGTTGCCCAGATTTCTCAAAATGGCGATGATATGGCAATGGAGTATCTGCTTGCCAAATATAAGCCTTTGATCAAACGTATTGCACGCGGCTTTTTTTTAGTCGGCGCCGATGCGGAAGATTTGATGCAAGAAGCTACGATTGGCTTACTCAAGGCCATCAAACACTATTCTGCGGAAAAAGCAGCCAAGTTTTCTACCTTTGCGGAACTTTGCATAAAACACCAAATTATCAGCGCCATTCAGATGGCCAACCGCAAAAAACACGGACCGCTCAACAGCTATGTCAGTTTGGATATGCCGCTTTCCGATGCAGATAATGAGTGCACCCTGAAAGATATTCTCAGCGATGCACAAAATCCGGAACAGATGATGATTAGCAATGAACAGTTTCGTTGGCTGCAGCATAGCGTAGATCACCAGCTGAGCAAACTCGAAAAACAGGTTTTTTTGGAATATATCGCCGGCAGAAGCTATAGTGAGATAGCCAAGCACATAAACAAAACCGAAAAAGCAGTAGACAATGCAATCCAGCGGATACGGAAGAAATTGATTAGGATATTATGTGATAAAAATGATTAAAACACCGGTTACAGATAGCCGGTGTTTTAATTTTATTTTTGCGGTATAATTTATTGTATAGCATAGACTTACACATTATATTTTTAGAAAAAAATTAAGTGATTTTTTCATGAGATTATTGTATGGTAAAGTCAGTTTGACTGTTGGAGGGAACAATGGCATATTTAGATAGCATACGATTTTCATTTCTTTATATAGACTTGTATTCCATGGGAAAAACATGGGTATATCCGGAGTCGCAAATTCCCTATAATATTTTGCGATATATTGTGGCGGGAGAGGCAGAGTTTATTATTGATGGGGAATCTACTTTTGTACAAAAAAACGATATTGTATATATTCCAAAAGGTTCACGAATGTCCTGCTATTCCCGTTCGGATAATTTCAGCTTTTATAGTGTGCGCTTTACAAGTACAGACTTGAACTCAAACGAGGATATTCTAAGCGATTTATTTAAAATCCCAAAAGTAACGGAAAATGTTTCGGAGGCAGACTATTTTAAAGAAATGTATCATTGGGCAAGAAGTACGCATTCGGCAAAACGGTGTTTCGTAAGAGGAAATCTAAACTTACTCATTGGTTCATTGGCATTGCGTGCAAATCCTGAAAACAATTATATTGAAAAAATAGAGGTAGTAGATAATATTGATCTTGAGAAAATTAAACTGAGGGAACGCAAAAGTAGAGGTTATGTGGATCCAAGAGTGCAGATAGTGACGGATTATATTATTTTAAACCCTATGGAATCATATACTCCCGAAATTATGGCGGAGATGATAGGATTATCAAAACAGCGTTTTAATACGATATTCAAAAAAAGTGTTGGTAAAACGCCAATGAAATATGTAAAAGAAATCAGATTGACGATTGCGGCCAAAAAACTGTTGATAGAAAACAAGCATATCAACGAAATCGCCTATGACGTAGGCTATGAGGACAGCAACTATTTTATCAGAGAATTTAAAGAAGCCTTTGGTTTCACACCCAATCAATATCGTAAAATAAGTCGAGAGGGATAGAGAATCTTTCTCCACTTATTATTGTACACATTAATAATAAACTAATGTGAGTCTAAAATGCTATAATTGTTTCTTTCTTGCATAGAAATAAGCTGCTTTAGGATGTACAATAGAGGTAATTATAAGTGATATTTCTACATAAATAGAAATATCGCAAATATCAGGAGGAAGATTATGAAAAAAACGTTCTCTTTATTTTTGACCCTCGTTTTGTTCTGCACCATGTTTGGCTTCAATTATGTAAATGCAGAGTCGGATCTTTCCGGTGAAATTACGTTTTGGCATTCTTTTACACAGGGGCCTCGTTTGGAAACCATACAGGCAGCGGCTGATAAGTTTATGCAGGAGCATCCGAATGTAAAAATCAAAATTGAAACTTTTTCATGGAACGATTTTTATCTTAAATGGACAACAGGATTGGCTTCAGGCAATGTACCGGACTTGAGTACGGCACTGCCGGGCCAGGTGGCAGAACTGATCAGTCTGGAAGCATTAGAACCAATCAATGATTTAATAGATGATATTGGTAGAGAAAAGTTTAGTGAAGCAACATTAAATGAAGGTACAAGTGATGGAAGTAATTTTGCCATTCCGCTCTACTCTCATGCAATGGTAATGTGGGTTCGCAAAGACCTTATGGAAGCCAATAATATTGAAGTTCCCAAAACATGGGCAGAGCTTTTGGAGGCTGCTAAAAAACTTACCAAAGATGGTATGTATGGTTTGTCTTTCCCTGCAGGCTCCACCGATTTTGTGGCAACCAGCTTTTTAAACTATTATGTTAAAAGTGGCGGTGGCAGTTTGTTGACAGAGGACTTGAAAGCAAACTTGACAAGCGAATTGGCGTTGGAAGGTATCCGCTATTGGTTAGAAGTGTATAATAATTGTTCGCCTAAAGATTCGATCAATTATAATATTTTAGATCAGGCAACACTTTATTATCAAGGTAAGACTGCTTTTGATTTTAACTCTGGGTTCCATATTTCAGGTGTGTCCGCAAACTCTCCGGATTTATTGGATTATATAGATTGCTATCCAATACCTACAATAGACGGATCTGAACAAAAAGGTATCACCACTTCAAATATTCCTATCGTTGTATGGAAAAATTCAAAACATCCTGAGGTGTGCAAGGCATTTATTAAAACATTGTACGAAGAGGACACCTATGTAAAATTTTTGCATTCTGTCCCTGTAGGGATGTTGCCGGCTATAACTGACATTGCCGATACAGAGGCATTTAACAATAATGAAGTAATCCGGAAATTTCAGCATGCAAAAGATGTTATTGTTTCCCAGCTGGCTGGGGGTACAGCCGTTGGATTTGAACATGGGCCGAATCTGCAGGCAGGTATTATGACCAATCAGCATATTATTGAAGCAATGTTCCAAGACATCATTACAAACGGTACAGATGTAGAAACTGCGGCAAAAGCTGCGGAAGATAAGTTAAATCAGTTATTTGAAGACGCGCAATAATATTTTTTGTTGTGATATGGGCTCTGCCCATATCACAACATGAGAGGAGAATTGCCTAATGCAAAAAAATCATACAAGATGGTTGTTTGTTTTGCCTGCAATTACAGTCGTTGGTGCGCTTTTTTTATATCCTATCTTATCCAGCATTTATTTTAGTTTTACAAATAAACACTTGATTAAGCAAAACTATCGATTTGTGGGTTTTGATAATTATATTATTGTACTCAAAGACCCAAACTTTTGGAACGCTTTTCTCAATTCACTGAAATGGACGGCTTATTCGCTGTTTGGACAAATTTTTGTGGGCTTTACAGCAGCACTTGCTTTAAATAGAGTGGGATTTGCAAAATCAGTGTACAGGATATTACTGATTATTCCTTGGGCTTTTCCATCTATTGTAATTGCCTTTGCTTGGACATGGATGTTAAATGGTGTTTACGGATTACTGCCGAATATTTTGGTGGAATGGGGGATTGTCACGGAGATCCCACAGTTTTTAACACAAAGGAATTTGGCTTTCTTAGTGCTTGTACTTATCAATGTATGGTTCGGTTTTCCACTGATTATGGTAAATGTTCTTTCGGCATTGCAAACAGTACCGATGGATCAGTATGAAGCAGCTCGAATTGATGGAGCAAGCGGTTTACAATCCTTTTGGCACATTACAGTACCGCACATTAAACTTGTTATGGGATTGCTGGTTGTTTTGAGAACAGTATGGATATTTAATAACTTTGACATAATTTATCTGATTACAGGAGGAGGACCGGCAGGCACCACTCAAACCATACCGCTCTATGCATATGATATGGGTTGGGGAACAAAATTGCTGGGGCGTGCGTCTGCGGTTACTGTGATTTTATTTATATTTCTGTTATTGATTTGTCTTGTGTATTTCACAAGAATGCGTAAGTGGGAAAAGGAGGATAATGGATGAAATATAAACGCAAAGGAATTGCATTTTGTCACATCTATTTGAGTTTTTTAACATTCATTGCAATATTTCCGCTCATTTGGATTATCCTTTCCTCTGTCAAGGGCAAGGGAGAATTGGTTGGCAACCCCATATCCTTCATTCCACAAACATTAACGCTGGAGTATTTCCGTCATGTTATTTTTGATCTGGGCTTCATAGACAATATTCAAAATAGTGTTTTTATCGCTTTGCTAACAACTGTAATCGCGATAATGATCGCTTCATTTGCTGCATATGGTATTGTCCGTTTTTTTCCGAAGTTTGGAAATATGATGTCAAAATTATTGGTGAGTACGTATATTTTTCCGCCCATTATGTTGGCGATTCCATATATTATTGTAATCGCAAAAACAGGATTGGGGAACACACGTACGGGGCTGATTATTGTGTATTTGTCATTTAGTGTCCCATATGCCGTATGGCTGCTGGTTGGTTTTTTTAAAACAGTGCCGATTGGTATAGAAGAAGCAGGTAAGATAGATGGCGCAAATAAATTTCAGGTTTTTGTTAAAGTGGTATTGCCTTTGGTCGCACCGGGCATTATAGCTACTGCAATTTATACGTTTATCAATGCTTGGAATGAGTTTTTATATGCCTTGATATTG
>JBHADM010000128.1:0-8734 GCA_041855045.1 Bacillota bacterium
TCTCCTAATTTTTCCTGTATGAAAATTTTGTCATTTAGTGTAAGATGTGTATAAGACGACATGCTCTTGCTCCTTTAAATGTTATTTGGCAGAATCCATTTTACAAGAAAAAGAGTATGTTGTCTTTTTATTTTCCCCAATCTCTTGGGGGTACCCCCAAGAGATACTTTTTCTAACCGGATGTTGCACTTCGTATTATAATCTGTCGCCTTCCCTTAAAATGGCACAATTTTTAACCTGTTTTGGGTTGTGGGTCGGCGCGGCTTTATACATTATACGAGCCATCCTGTTTTCCGGTCTGCAGTACGGCTCTTTCAGCCGAGCCAAGCAGGTTTACCGCTTGCACGAGAACATCCGCACAATGGATACGCTTCTTGCCTTGTGCCATATAATACTTGCCTTATATTTAGTGTTGGTTGCGCTGCAGCTCATCAACTTTAAACGGAACGCCCCCGAAAAAAACTGATTATTGTTTATTTTTTTGCCACGTTGATGCCCTTTGTAGATATTCTCTCTCTTTCTGCTTTAAGCAGCTCTCCTTATTCGGCATTGCTTGACATGACCGACTATTCACAGCTGATTATCGCTATGCTTGGACTGCTTGTCACAAAAATCTACTATAGCAAAAGAAAACGCCGGTTTATCCGGCGGTTTTTTTGTGATACCACGCTGATTTCCCGGAATCCCTTTTACAAACCGGGCTAAAACATTGACAATCAGGCTGAAAATGGCTATAATGTTATATTATTACAGTTGCACGAAAGGGCTGCTTTATCGGTAAAAACCCTGCACAAGTCTGCTTGCATGGTGCTTTTCACTGCGAAAAATCACAATACCCTTTCCAAAAAAACATAAAGAGGTGTTTGCTATGAGCGCAAAACATAGAGTAAAAATTACCATACAAAATGCCCTAAAAAAGTTTGGAGACAATACCATCATCGCCGATTTGAACCTGGAGATACATCCGGGCGAATTTTTTACCCTGCTGGGCCCTTCCGGCTGCGGCAAAACCACGCTGCTGCGCATGATAGCAGGCTTTAACAGCATAGAGGGCGGCGATTTTTTATTCAACGACAAACGCATTAACGATTTGGATCCTGCCAAGCGCAACATCGGCATGGTGTTCCAAAACTACGCCATATTCCCCCATCTTTCGGTGCGCAGCAATGTGGAATACGGTTTAAAAAATAAGAAGATGAACCGCGCCGACATCCGTACACAGGCGGATAAGTTTCTGCAGCTGATGCAGATAGCCAACTTTGCCGACCGTATGCCCGACCGCCTCTCCGGCGGCCAACAGCAGCGCGTGGCATTGGCGCGTGCGCTCTGTATAGAGCCGGATGTATTGCTCATGGACGAACCGCTCTCCAACCTTGACGCCAAGCTGCGTGTGGAAATGCGCAGCATCATCAAGCAGATACAGCACGAGGTGGGCATTACCACCGTATATGTAACCCACGACCAGGAGGAGGCCATGGCGGTTTCCGACCGCATCGCCGTCATGAACGGCGGCGAGATACAGCAGGTAGCCAGCCCAAAAGCCATTTACCAGCGACCCTCCAACCTCTTTGTCAGCACATTCATCGGCCGCTCCAACGTGATTGAAGCGAAACTGACAATGGAAAACGGCAAAGCCATGCTGCGCAAGTCCGACTACTGCGCAGAAGCCTTTGCCCTGCAGGACAGCGAGAAGAAGGATCAAACCGTATATGCTTCCATCCGTCCGGAGGAAGTGCTGCTGAGCAAAGAGCCTACCGGGCTCACCGCCACTGTAAAGGACTGTGTGTTCCTGGGGCTCAACACCCACTACTTCCTAAAGCTCGACAGCGGCGAGGACATGGAGTCGGTACAGGAATCCAGCTTTGAAGAAACCATACCCGTAGGCGCGCAGGTTCATATTGCATTCAATATGAACAAAGTCAATCTGTTCAGCCACGAAACCCAGCGCAACATGATGACCGGCGTAGAGGACGACAACAGGAGGTAGGCCATGCAACACAAAAAGAAATGGGAAGTATGGTCCGGCATGTCGATCGTGCTGCTGGTGCTGCTCGCCATATTCCTGGTATATCCCCTGTTTCAGATACTGAAGCAGTCGGTGATGAGCAAGGACGGCAGCCTGAGCCTGGCAGAGTTTCATAAGTTTTTTTCGCAGCCCTACTATTTCCGCACCATATTCAACAGCTTTAAGGTATCTCTGTCCACGACGGTGTTTTCGCTGCTGCTGGCCATCCCCTTAAGTTATTTTTACTCCTTTTACCGGCTGAAGGCCGCCAAGGCGCTGTTTGTGATCAGCATACTCTGCGCCATGAGCGCACCCTTTATCGGTGCTTATTCATGGATTATGCTCCTGGGGCGCAGCGGTGAAATCACCCTGCTGTTTAAAGAGATTTTCGGCATCAACACGCCCAGCATATACGGCTTTGGCGGCATTGTGTTCGTGCAGTCGCTCAAGCTCTTCCCACTGGTGTTTGTGTATATGAACGGCGCGTTTAAAAACATCGACAACAGCCTGATGGAGGCCTCCGCCAACATGGGCATCACCGGTGTAAAGCGCTTTTTCAAAATCGTGCTGGCTTTGTCTATGCCAACCATACTGGCGGCTTCACTGATGGTGTTTATGCAGGCCTTTGCCGACTTCGGCACACCGCTGCTTATAGGTGAGGGCTACCGCACCTTCCCGGTGGAAATCTACAACCAGTATCTGGGTGAGGGCGGCGGCAACCATAGCTTTGCGGCTGCCATCAGCGTGATTGCCATCGTGGTGACCGCAGTGGTATTCTTTATACAGAAATGGGCCACCAACAAGTTCAAGTTTTCCATCAACGCCCTGCATCCCATCGAAAAGAAAAAGGCAAAGGGTTTGGGCGGCCTGCTGATGCACATTTACGCCTATGTGCTGATCGCCATCGCGTTCCTGCCGCAGCTCTACATTATACTGCTCTCCTTCCGCAACAGCGACGGTGCGGTATTTAAGGCGGGCTACAGCCTGGGTAACTTTGCCATGGCGGTAAAACGGCTGATGTGGCGTTCCATCAACAACACGCTCATTATCGGCCTGATTGCGCTGGCACTCATCATATTCTTTGCTGTGCTGATTGCCTACCTTGTGGTACGCAGAAGCTCGGTGCTCAATAACACCATAGACACCATGTCCATGATACCCTACATACTGCCCGGCTCGGTCATCGGCATTGCGCTGGTTATCACCTTCAACACAGAGCCCCTGGTGCTGACGGGCACGATGGCGATTATGATCATCTCGCTCGTGATACGAAGAATGCCCTATACCGTGCGTTCGGCTGTTGCCACACTGATGCAGATCACGCCGAGCATAGAGGAAGCCTCCATCAGCTTAGGCTCCTCCAAGATGAAAACCTTTGCCAAAATCACCGTGCCCATGATGACCTCGGGCATACTCTCCGGCGCGGTACTCAGCTGGGTTGCCATTGTAACGGAGCTGAGCAGCGCTATTATACTCTACAACAACCGCACCATCACACTGACCATGTCTGCCTATGTCGCCATATCGCGCGGCAACTACGGGCTGGCGGCGGCATTCTCCACCATACTGACCGTGATTACCATGGTATCGCTGCTGCTGTATCTGCTGATCAGCAAGGCGGAGGATGTGCGTCTGTAATCGCTTTGAATACTCGCACGAGTACTCATATAAATCATTTCAAAGGAGATTTTCTAATGAAAAAACTATTGGCAACACTCTTGGCTTTGGTGCTGCTCAGCAGCGCCATGAGCATGGCATTGGCCGCAGAGGTAAAAGGTGATGTGGTACTGTATTCCAGCATGACCGACAACGATATCAACAACCTGCTTGACTGCCTGGCAGAAGAGTTCCCTGATTTGACAGTAGACGTAGTAAACGGCTCTGCCGGCGAGCTGGTGGCTCGTATCCGCGCAGAGGCAGCCAACCCGCAGGGCGACCTGATGTGGGGCGGTTTGAACAACGGCGACGGCATGACCCACCAGGATCTGTTTGAACACTGGCTGACCGAATACGAAGGCGAAATCTACGAGGATTACAGATCCAACAACGGTTTCTACAGCTTCGACCACCTTTCCACCGTGGTATTCTGCGTAAACAAGGAGCTGGAAAAAGAGCTGGGCATGGAAATCAAAGGCTATAAAGACCTGCTGGATCCCCGTCTGAAAGGCCGCATCGTATTCTCCGACCCCAACTCCTCCTCTGCCGCATGGAACAACGTGTGCAACATCATGGCCGTATTCGGCAATGACAGCCCTGAAGCATGGGCTTTCATCGAGGGTTTCATGAAAAACCAATTCGTACTGACCACCTCCTCCTCCGTATGCTTCAAAGGCGTGGATGCCGGCGAATACGTAGTGGGCTTGACCTATGAGGACGGCGCCTCCACACTGCAAAAGAGCGGCTCCGACAAGACCAGAATGGTGTATCCGGAAGAGGGTTCCAGCGCGTTCGCATTCGGTTTGGCAGTGGTAAAGAACGCAAAAAACATGGACAATGCAAAGGCTGTCGTAAACTTCCTGATGAGTGCAGAAGGCCAATCCAAGCTGGGCAACAAGCTGGGTACCCTGCGCTTCACCAACCAGAATGCACAATATGAGAGCCCCTATCTGCCAAAAACCGAAGACATCAAGTGGGTAAAACGCGACATGCCTTGGCTGGTAGAAAACAAAGCTGCCGTATTGGAAAAATGGAACAGCATGTACAATGAATTTGTAGGAAAATAAGTTTCATACAGCGATGCAAAGCCACCGTACACACGGTGGTTTTGCCACATGAAGCATGTGTTTGCATGGAAGCTATGTGTTTGCATGGAAGCTCCGACTGCAGCATTTCCATAATCTGCTATGCCAGTAAGCTGAATGGATACAAATATCAAATAGATGTGCACCAAGTGTATATTAAATATTTCACCCGGGTTCACATCTAACATCGGAACGGAGCGAGGCTGCCCTGCAGGAGAGCCTCGCTGACGCTCCGGTTTTTGCGGTTGAACATGTGTAAGATTAGGCAATTCCTATTCCGTTTCTTGCTCCATACATCGCAAAAACGCAAGCAGAAAGCCTCCTTTGTAAAAGGAGATGGGCACGGCGTTAGCCGTGACGGAGGAATTCCAGGGCAGTATGATGATAGAATTCCTATCAGACATAAGTCAGCCTTGCTATGCAAGAACCCGCTAAATATCGCACAATCCGATACCCCAGCATTCCCTGCCGCCTCCCTTTGCAGGAGTGCTTCCTGACGCTCTATTTGTTCTATTTGAGCCTGTATGCAAACATCTGCTTCACATCCCCTATCCCCACTACATTCACAATCCACGGAGAAACCACATGAACGACATCCCCAGCCTGCTCGCCATGGGCGAGATACATTGCGACTGCCGCAAAACACATCGCAGCGACTTACAGTACTACCATAAGGGCAGCGGCGCATTGCGGCACTTGCCCGATACCCTGCGGAAAATCAGCAAAGCACCCTATGCCTATGTTTGTTTTGACCAAAATTTATATGAACTCTTTCACGAGAAGGTGGAGGCTGTGCTGCAACAAGCCGATATTCCTTATGCTGTCGGCGTGATTCCGCAGCGGCACCCCTTCCCCAATGAGCAGAGCATAGATAGCCTTGCGGAGCAAAAACCTGCCGACTGCAATATCATCGTCGGCGTGGGTTCCGGAGTGATAAACGACTGCTGCCGTACGCTTGCCTTTGCAAACAAGCTGCCGCAAGTCATCGTTGCGACGGCACCCTCCATGGATGGCTATGCCTCCAGCTCCTCCTCTCTGCTGCTCAATGGTGTCAAGTCCACCGTATATCAACGCTGCCCCGTAGGCATCATCGCCGATACGGATTTGCTGAAAACCGCACCGCAGCGCATGATATGGGCAGGCTATGGCGACATGCTCGCCAAGTACATCGCACTTGCCGAATGGCGCATATCGCATCTGGTGATCGGCGCGTACTATTGCCCCTTTATTGCCGGCCTCATGCGTGACGCGGTGGGCAGGATAGTGGAGCATGCCCCTGCGCTCAACGAGCTGGACAACACTGCCATAGAAAGTGTGATGGATGGGCTGGTGCTGTCAGGTATGGCGATGAGCTATGCCGACGACTCTCGCCCGGCATCCGGTCTGGAGCATTATTTTTCCCACGCCTGGGATATGCGCAATCTTGCCGCGGGCAATGCAGAGGAGCTGCACGGCATACAGGTGGGCGTGGGCACGCTCATCAGCATGCGCATACTGCAAAAGCTGCGCGAGCTTCCGATCGACTTCGCCGCAGCAGAGGATGTTGCAACGAGGTTGGACAATGCCCTATGGGAAAAACGCCTATACGACTACTTCGGCGATGTGGCGGCGCGGCTCATACAAATTGCCAAAGAGGACGGCCGCAACGACTCTGCCAAACACAAGCAACGCTTGCGCGCCACACAGGCGCATTGGAAGAAAATCTGCGACATCATAGCGGAGGAGCTCCCCGACTACGGCAATATACACCGCAGCATGCAGGATTTGGGCATGCCGCTGCTGCCGACAGACATTGGCCAAAGCGTGGAAAACAGCTGGACAGCCTTGCAATGCACACGCGATATGCGGGATAAGTACCTGACATCCACCCTGCTGTGGGATTTGGGACTGCTCTACGAGGAAAGCCTATGGAAAAACTGCCTGGCAGACTGTTAGTAAAATGTAACAGAACACGTACAAATATTTTATCTGTGTTCAAATTTATGGTATAATGGCTTTAGAAAAAATTATTTTGGAAAGGAACTATCATGACTACATTTAAAGACATGCAGTATATCCGTCCGGATTTTGCGGAATATATGAGTAAATTCCGCACAATGATGGACGAGCTGAAAAACGCCAAGGACAAAGAATCTTTTTTTACCGCCCTGCTGAACATTGACGCATTGAACAAAAATCTTGCCACCATGTACACATTGGTAAGCATACGCAACAGCATAGATACCAAGGACGAGTTCTATGACAAAGAAAACGATGTGATGGACGAAAACATGCCGCAGTTTGCGGAAATTGGTGCAGGCGTTGCACAAATCTGCCTGGACAGCCCCTTCCGTGATGACCTTGCCGCACGCTACGGCAAATATCTGCTGGATAAGTTTGAAATACAGTCCAAAACATTCAAGCCCGAAATCATCGAGGACATGGTAGAGGAGAACAAGCTTTCCTCCGAATACTCCAAGCTGACAGCCGGCGCAGAAATCGAATTCCAAGGCAAGATATACAACCTTTCCGGCATGATGCCCTTTATGCAGGACACCGACAGAGCCGTGCGCAAAGCCGCCAACGCCGCCTCCTGGGGCTGGATGGCAGAACACCAGGACAAACTGGACGAAATTTTCGACAAGCTGGTAAAGGTGCGCGTACGCATTGCCGAAAAATTAGGCTTTAAAAACTTCGTGGAGCTGGCCTATGCCCGCATGAACCGCACCGATTGGGACTACAAGATGGCGCGCGTATACAGAAAGCAGATTGTGGATCACGTGGTACCGCTGGCAAAGAAACTCTACAAGGAGCAGGCTGCGCGCCTTGGCATCAGCGATATGAAAAACTACGACTACAGCCTGATGTTCCTCAGCGGCAACCCGAAGCCGGTGGGCGAAGAGGCAGAGCTTGTGGCGCAGGCCAAGAAGATGTATGAGGAGCTCAGCCCACAGACAGGCGAATTCTTCAACATGATGATAGAGCGCGAGCTGATGGATCTGACCACCAAGCCCGGCAAACGCGGCGGCGGCTATATGACCTTCCTGCCCGACTATAAGGTACCTTTCATATTCAGCAACTTCAACGGCACTTCCGGCGATGTAGACGTACTGACCCACGAAGCCGGCCATGCCTTCCAGGGCTACACCACACGCAATGCCGAGCTTTCCGCCACAACGGAATACACCATGGAAGTGGCGGAAATCCACAGCATGAGCATGGAGTTCTTCACCTACCCATGGATGGAGCAGTTCTTTGGCAAGGACACCACCAAGTACTATTATTCTCACGTGGTTTCCTGCCTGCAGTTCCTCCCCTACGGCGCCAGCATAGACGAGCTGCAGGAGTGGATCTACCTCAATCCCGATGCCACACCGGAGCAAAGACGCGCCGCCTATCGTGAAATCGAGAAAAAATACCTGCCTCACCTCGACTACGATGGTCTGGACTACCTGGAAAAGGGCGGAAGATGGCAGAAGCAGGCGCACGTATATGCCATGCCCTTCTACTATCTGGACTACACCTTGGCACAGGTTTGCGCTTTCCAATACTTCATATGGAACGAAAAGAACCATGAAGAAGCATGGAAAAGCTACATGCACATCTGTGAGCGTGCAGGTCAAGTACCTTTCACCGAGCTGCTCAAAGAATGCGGCCTGAACAACCCGTTTGAGGACGGCACTATCGCCAAGATCACACCGACTTTGGAACATTTCCTGGATGGATTGGATAAGACTAAAGTTAAATAATAGCATAATAACACCCGCGGAGCATAGGCATTGCGGGTGTTTTATATTTATAAAGCGCAAAAAAGAAGCGTTGATTTATAAAAACGTATTGCCCCACTGCCAATCCCTCTGTCATTTTGCCTGCAAAGTGACAGCTCCCCTTGCAGGAGAGCCTCGCTGACGCTCCGATTTTGGAATCAAGTTTACTTGCAAGAATTGCTTAATTGTTACTTATCCATTTGTTGTTCCAAGCGTCCGAAAAAGCGCAAGCCCCTATTTCA
>JBHADM010000129.1:0-11566 GCA_041855045.1 Bacillota bacterium
CATCTTTTTCAAACTGCACCTGCTCCCATGCAGGACCGTTGCCGCCGTAGTGGAGGGTTTGCAGATTGGGTATGGCGGCAAACGCAGCCGTCGCAACTCTCTTCACACTGGCAGGCAGATACAGCGTCTGCAGCTCTCTACACTCGTGAAAGGCGTTCACAAACACGCTTTCCACGCCCTCGCCTATCACCACCTGCTGTATCACATCGCCGAAATATCCCCAGGGCGCAGCATAGAAAGATCCTGTTTCACCATAGGGGTGATTGATGATGGGATCTATATAGCTCAGACCATCCGACCCCATGGGGAGCATGTCGCCCGTACCCTCTATATGAAGTATGCGATTTTTGAGTTCCCAGCGTATGTTCTCGCCTGCGCTGCCCGTAGCGTAAAGATTGTTCTTGGCTTCCAGTGCCCTGTCATAAAAGCCGGTGAATATGTCGGGCGTTTTTACCGACTCATAGCGCACAGAAACCCGCTTGATGGCCTTTGCCACATCATCGGCGATATGCAGCTCGCCCTTGCTGCCGGCATAGTGAATCTGCCGCAGATTGGAGCTGCGCTTGAAGGTCGCCGTACCGAGGTCTGTAATGCTTTTAGGCAGATAGAGATAGGCAAGCTTGGTGTAGAAGTTGAAGTCCACATCAAAGAAGTTCGTTACGCCCTCCTCCACATAAATATTTTGAATTTTGCTTCGATAGGGATCCCATGGCACTTTGGTGTGGGAAACCAGCGGCGTGTTCCATTGCTCATCTATGCTGTAATACAGATTGGAGGGACTTTCGCCAAAGTTGCCCACGGAGCCTATGCCGCCGACAATCAGCGTATCCCCTTTCAGCAGCCAGTAACAATAGGCGCCGCAGCGTCCGGAGAGCTCTATCTCTTCGTTGTTTTTTGCCTGCGCCGTCGCTGTTGTGAGAAGCAGAAGCAACGACAGGCACAGCGCTGTCCATTGTTTTTTTATCATAGGACACCTCCTTTGGCTTCCTTTATATCGTTATTTTATCAAATACGCATATAATTTACAATGTTATTTTGTGATATTTGTAACAAATATACAATTCCTCTCCAGATTTCTCGGGCAAAAAAGCCACTGCGTATGCAGTGGTTTTGCAGAGCATGCGTGCATGACAGTAGCATCTCAAAACCGAGCTACGGTCTTTGCAGACTATATATGTCCAAATCCAGACAAAGACCGCCCTCGCTCTCTATCCGCAGCTTTCTGGAGGATGCGGCAGGGAGCACGGCAGTAAATGTCTGCTTTCCCCGGTTTAAAAATATCTCTATGCTCTGCCGATCGGTAATCAACCGGACATCCAAGCTTTCCCCGACATCCTGCAAGGCGATATTGCGGCTATGTATCATCGCCTTGTCATAGGCTTCATACATCCTATCAAATGTCATCTCCATGTTTTCCAGGTCAAAATGAATGCGTGTTTCCCCGGAGGTATTCTGGAACAGACGCAGCGTAAAGCTCCTGCCGTGCCCGCAGTCCAGGGGCATATGCAGCTCCGTGTCGGAACATGCGGGCAATTCGGCTATTTCCGTGGGTTTCTCCACATGCATCCCAGACATGCTGCAAAGAGCTTTGCGCCATGCCAAAAGTTCTCTCACAGGCGCCTGTATCAGCCTTCCTTTTTCTATGTGCAGCTCTCTGGGCAGACTCATCTGTCCATAGCAGTCGCCGTCTCGCGGCGCAATCCTACTGTTGTCCCAATGGTTCATCCAGCCAATCATAATGCGCCGTCCGTCCGGGGAAAGCGTGGTCTGCGGCGCGTAGAACTCAATGCCCTCGTCCAGCGCATGTATATACTTTCTCTGAAAGGCATCCGCCTGCCCTTCCCCATGTACGGCAAGCGTCACAAAACCCTCGTGATAACCGGGTTTTAACGACATTTCCTGTGGGCTGACCAATAGGATGGATTCTCCATCCAGAGCAAAAAAATCCGGACATTCCCACATCTGACCGTATTCCTTACGGCTTGCGTCCACTGCGCAGACATAGTTCCACTTGTGTCCGTCGGTACTTTGATACAGTAATATGCTGCCGGCATCCTGCTCATGCCGACTGGCAACAACCATATTATAGCGCCCGTTTTCCATCCACACCTTGGGATCGCGGAAATCCGCGGGGCTGCAGCCTTCCGGAAGCGAGGATGCGTCCAATATGGGGTTGGATTCGTATTTGACAAAGTCCAATCCGTCCCCTATGGCAAGGCATTGGATTTGCCGTACACTGCTGCTGTCGCCGCTCTGCTGTACGCCGGTATAGTATAACAACAGCTCACCCTTATTCCCCGTTACGGCACTGCCGGAAAAACAGCCGGCGGCATCCGCCGGGCTATCAGGTGCAAGCGCGCAGGGCAAATACTCCCAGTGCAGAAGGTCCGCACTGACAGCATGCCCCCAGTGCATGGGGCCCCATTTGATATCGTAGGGATAGTACTGATAAAACAGATGGTACTTTCCCTGATAACAGCAAAATCCGTTCGGGTCGTTCATCCATCCCGTCAAAGGGCTGAGATGAAAAGAGGGGCGGTCTTTACATTTGTGTAGTTGATTCTGTTCATACGCACGAGCGCGTGCCAAAGCTGTATTGTGCTCCATGCATACCTCCTTGCTTAGAGTGACTGTGCAGATTCTATAAAAGCCTGCCTTTGCGGAGTGTCCCCATAAAGACAGGCACCTGATGCGATACTTTCTACATACGGCGGAAAGAGGAGTGTTCGTTCACTCTGTTTATCGCATACTGCATCTTTGTTTCCTTATTTTCTGGCTTCCATATAACGGTTATATGCAGCTTGGTAGGCCTCCAGAAGTTTGCTCATGCCGCTGCGTTCCAGGGTGCTCTTGTAGCTTTCCCATTCCTCGTCGGTGGGACCGCCGTTTTTAATCCACAGTGCTTCCTGCTCGGACACAGCGTTTTCAAAGTCGCTGCGGTACAAATCTATGGTGTCCAGCTCATCCTGTGTAAACACGGCGTCTACCGGATATACGATGGGATTGCTCACAAAGGGCATCCAAAAATCATACAGATCCGTCAAACGCTCAATGGCGCGGTCTTCCATGTAGAAGTAATCGTTATAGTAGTTGGACAAAATCAGCTTCGGTCCGGCTACTTCCAGAGCGGATTTCACTTCGCCTGCGGATTTTCCGTACTTTTCTCTTGCCTGTTCCTCGGTAATGGACAGCCACATGCCTTTTTCATCCTTGCCGGTGAAGAATTCGCCGATAGGACCGTATTGCAGCTGCATTACGTTTTCACCTTCGTACCACTGGTCATAGAAGCGCAGCAGGGCTTCCGGATTCTTGCATACGTTGGTAATGGAAAGCTGTCCGGCATTGATGCCGCCGCCTGTGCGCACGGTGATGTTATGTGTGCCGTCCGGACCGTTCAGTACGGGCAGGAATACATAATCCTTGGCATAGTTGCCCATCAGCTCCTCAATGTACCACCATGTTCCCACGCCCACATAGCCTTGCGAGCATTTTGCGATCAGCTGGGTAGCATCCTGCGAGAACATTTCCTTGTCGATCAGTCCTTCCTTGTACCAGTTATGGAAATAGCTGATGGCTGCGCGGTAGTTGTCGTCGTCGGATACAAAGTTTACGGTGCCGTCGGGTGTGAGCACCAGGTCCATCATGACATCATTTACCCAGTTGGTAAAGCCAAAGCCGGCGTAGAATATGTTTTGTCCCCAGCACCACTCGTCGAATCCGACGGACATCGGGATGGTGGAGCCTGCCGCATTGCCGTAGATTTTAGCAGACATATCGTTTTCCTGGAAGGCTTTCAATACGGTGTAGAGCTCATCCAACGTGGTGGGCATAGCCAGACCCAAATCGTCCAGCCATACCTTGTTGATCATGGAAAACTGCGGAATGGTGAATATGGAGTAGTCCTCGGGCTTGCCGATGCCGGCTGTGCCCATCTGTTCGCCTGCGGGAAGTCCGTATATTTTGCCGTCCTCCATGGTGATGGCAGAGCGGATATAGGGATGTTCCTCCAGTATTTTATGCAGGTTGGGCATCAGCTCCGGAGTGATATAGGGAGTCAGATCCAGCAGTGTGCCGTCCATGCCGTAGTTCATCAGCTCAAAGTTGCTAAAGCCTACTGCGTTGAAAGCATCCGGAAGATTTCTGCCGGCGATGCGGATGTTCACCTGCTCGGACAGAGAATCGCTCATGGTATCCCATTGCAGTGTAATGCCGGCTTTTTCGGCCATGGCCTTCAGCACGGGGTTGTTGTCATAGCCGCCGGAAAGCGGAGAAATGCTGCTGACAATCGTAAAACTGGTCTGTTCTGCCTGTACAAAGCTTGTCATGCCTATCATCATAAGCACTGCCAATAGAAGGGAAACAATTTTTTTC
Organism: Bacillota bacterium; assembly: GCA_041855045.1. Classification (GTDB taxonomy): domain Bacteria; phylum Bacillota; class Clostridia; order Christensenellales; family Aristaeellaceae; genus JAAZPT01. The sequence goes on from JBHADM010000129.1 coordinate 4,372, forward strand.
ATTTTTTCGTACTCCTTTTTTATTATCTCACTGATTGATATCAGGAAATCTTAACCTTTTACGGCGCCTGCCATAATGCCCTGTTCAAAATATTTTTGTACGAAGGGGTAGGCTATGAGCATGGGCGCTGCCGCCACGATAATCGAGGCGAATTTAATCATCTCCGTCATTTTGTTCAGCTCGGCATAGCCGCCTGATACCATGCTTGCCTGCGCTGCGGATGTAGAGGATTTGATCAGCACGTTACGCAGCACCAGAGGAAGAGGCGCCTGGTCGCCGCGCATATAGATCAGAGCGGTAAACCAATCGTTCCAATAGGCCACCATCGAGAATATGACCATAACGGACAGTATTGGCAGGGACAGCGGAATAATGATGGACGTGAAGATTTTCAGCTTGGATGCGCCGTCTATATCCGCCGCCTCCTTGAGTGAGTCGGGTATGCTGGTTTCAAAGTAGTTGCGCGCAATAATCATATTGCCCACGGCCACGCCGCCGGGCAGAAACATGGCGAATATCGACTGCATAATGCCGGTTTCCTGCACGATAATGTAGGTGGGAATCAGACCGCCGCCAAAATACATCGTAATTACAAAGAATATACTGATAAGCCTGCGGCCGGGTAAATTGCGGTAGGATAAAGGATAGGCCGTGATATATATCATCACCACGGAAAAGATCGTACCGACCACGGTATACACAATGCTGTTCCAGTACCCCGAGAGTATGGAGCTGTCGGCAAACACCGCCTTGTAGCCCTCAAATGTGAAGCCGCTGGGCAGCAGGAAGGTTTTGCCCGCATATACATCGTAGGGGTTGGAGAAGGAAGCGACAATAATATAGTACAGCGGATAGGCGATTACGAGCAGAAGTATGGTCGCAAACAGGAGCAATACGATATCACTCGTTTTATCCGACATGCCGCGCGGTTTTTTCTGTAATGTTTCCATAGGCACCTCCTTTATACAAAGTGCACATCGGCGTATCGCTTGGCAATGCGGCTTACGATAAACAGAAGCAAAATGTTGACCGCCGTATTGAACAGACCGATGGCTGTCGCATAGGAATAGCTCGCACGCAGAATACCCTGCTCATACACATATACTGCGATGATATCGCTGGTAGCTTTGTTCAGATCCGTCTGCAGCAGGTACACTTTTTCAAAGCCGACATTCATCAGGTTTGACGCGCTCATAATGAGCTGCAGCACAATCATGGGTATCAAGGCCGGCAAGTCGATATGCCGCATGCGCTGGAACATGGAAGCGCCGTCCACCTTGGCCGCTTCATATAAGGATGGATCTACGCTGGATAGCGTCGCCAGGTAAATAATGGTCCCCCAGCCTGCCTCCTGCCAGATGCCGCTGCTGATATAAATCGTGCGGAACATATTGCTTTCGGTCAGAAAGTCTATATTGCTTCCGAATATCAGATTGATCAGCCCTCCGGAGGGCGACAGGAATATGCGCAGCATACCGCATATAATCATAATGGATATGAAGTGCGGCGCGTATATAACCGTCTGCACCACGCGGCGATAGCGTTTAAAGCGCAGCTGATTGAGCGCCAGCGCAATGATAATCGGTATCGGAAAGCTCCATATCAAGGAGTAGAAGCTCAGCAGCACTGTATTGACAATCATACGGGTAAATGTGGGCGCATTGAAGAAGCGCTCAAACCATTTAAAATTCACCCATGCGCTGTGCAGTATGCCGCGGTTAGCGCGGAAATCGCGAAAGGCAATCTGTATTCCGTACATGGGACCGTATTTATAGACGATGGTAATCACCACGGGGATCAGCAGCAGCAGATACAGCTGCCAATGTTCTGCGATGCGATCTCTTAGATTTTTGCGATGCAGTGTATTGGATAGAGTTTGTGTTTTCACGGCGTCACCTCCATATCGTTCATCCATGAAACGATTCATGACTATGCAATTGCATAGTAGCACAGTCCATTATCACCTGTCAATAGTTTTTGATAAAATGGATAAACTTTTCTTAAAAAATACATCAAAAGTAAATTTTTTTCCTTAAAATGAACGCAAAACGACAGATAGGAAATAATCATTGACATTTTTTCATGAATATGATAGTATCATTTCATGAAAAGATCGGAGGTGCTCTATGTCATCAAACCCGCAAAAGCCAACTATGGCAGACGTTGCAAGGGAAGCCGGCGTGGCCATCGGTACCGTGTCCCGTGTGGTCAACGGGGAAGCTGTAGGCGAAGTGTATCAGAAGAAAGTAACGGAAACGATAGAACGCCTGGGCTACAAGTATAACAATATGGGCCGTGTGCTGCGCACCAATCAGACCAATACCATCGCCATGATCATACCCAATACCCTCAACCCCTATTTTGCAATGCTGGTACATCATATCAATGCGGCGCTGGAAAAAAGAAACTACAAGATGATGCTCTGTTTTACCGAGTACGACAGGCAGCGCGAATGGGATATGATACAGATGGTGCGGCAAAAGCGCGCCGACGGCATCATTGCGCTGACCTATCATCCGGATTTAAACATGCCTACGGACATACCGGTTGTGAGTATAGACCGCTTCTTTTCCGTATCCATACCCTGTGTGGCTGCGGACAACTTCGGCGGCGGCAGGATGGCCGCCCATAAGCTGAAGGAGCTTGGCTGCCAAAAGGTGGCGCACATGCGCATTATTTCCACGCTGATAAATGAGCCGAGCAAGCGCAAGGACGGCTTTATCAGCGGCTGCATGGAGTGTGATATGGACTATGAGTGCATGCTGCTGCACGACGGCGAAGCCTATGCCAAGTTTGAAGAGTTCATACGCGCAAATATACACGAGGGCAGGTTTGCATTCGATGGCTTATTTATCGGTACGGATTCCCTGGCGTGGCGAATTGTGCAAATACTGCGAAAGCTGCACATTCGTGTACCGCAGGATGTCCAGGTCATAGGCTTTGACGGGCTGCGCATGTTTGGCGACCAGGAATACATCGTATCCTCAATCGTACAGCCGATCGAGGATATTGCCGAAGTCTGCGTGGAAACCGTTCTATCTAAAGACCGCTCCGTTGTGCACTCGCTGACCACCCTGCCCGTCCACTACGCCAAGGGGCCAACCACAAGGGACATTGCAAAGGAGGATCCCCATGCGTCTATGGCATGAACAGCTCATCCCCCTGCTGCCTGCGCAGCAGCTGCTTGGCCAGCACAGGGAATGCGCCCGACAAGCTATGGACGCAGCCCTGCTACCGGGGAAAATCCTGCCCGCCCTATGACAGTCCGGCAGAGGAAACAACAGGCACACCCATATACGCCGAGCACGACGATGCCTATTTGTCGGAATGCAGAGAAAACCTTCTGCGAAAAGGGATTATTCTATGACGGACAACGGCGCGCAAAGCCGCCTCTGCAGTCCGCTGCAAACCCTGCCAAGCAGGAGAGGATGCTGCGGATGCGGTAAAGGGATGTTTATGAGGATATACACAGAAGTATGGGTTGGGTATCTGTTGGAGTTCCGTTTCAGCCGCTTGTAATCTGAAATTCTGTATAAAAACGCTCTGCCTGCATTGTTGGCGGAGCGTTTTACTTTTTGATGAAAGCCTCTATATAGCGATTTTATGCCAGGGTTTTTGATTTCTCACAGAAGCAATAATGGAAGTTGTAAAGAAATACTGATAAGTGAAATCAGAACCTTAACCATATTTTCACCTTTGAAGGATCGTACTTTGCAGAAGCACACAGCACAAATCATAGCGGAGAACAGGCTGCTGCCCATCGTGGCAAACAGGATGACAAAGCGATATGCAGACACAAAGCGAATCACAAGAAACGACAAAGTACAGAAAACCCAAGATAAAACGGCTGCGCTGACGGCTTTTTCCAATACCCTTTGCCGCAGGGATATCCCCTTCACTTGAAATAATTCTTGCAGCTTATTCCTATTTTCATAGAGGGAAGAATAGAAAATCAAATATGTGTTCACGGTGCCGGGAATGACGGACAGCGCAATAATCAATGCCCACTCTTTTGGGAAAAGCATTTGCGATGCCGTAAAAACCGCTGCCAATATAGGCATTGCACAGGCAATCGCAACATGCCAGAGCGCGTGATTGTGGAGTCTGATAGCAGAGATGTTCTTTCTGAAATATGCGCCCCACATGGAAATATTCCGCTCCCCATAGAGCTTTAAAAAGGGATAGGATGCCCTGCGCAATAATACCTGATGCCGACTTTTCAGTAATACGATGCATAGGTTTGCAAACAAAAACGGCAGCAGAATGAGCAAAATGTAAAAAATCCATATGGCGCCATTTATGATGAGAGAATATGCTCCCGACATAAATGCCGCGCCAAACAGCAGCATAAAAAAGTGAATGTTGGTGTTGTTTTTTCTCATCATTAACAAGGTTATAAACTCCATCAACGCAAACAACACCGCTGCAAAGAGCAGAAAACATATACTATTCAAAGAAAACATCCAGTATGTAAAAGAATAATATTTTGCAAGCAGATTGTTGAGCAGCAAGGATAAAAATGCAAGACCAAAGCCCACGATAACCGGCACAAAAAGTTTGGCAAACAGCACGCGTAAACGCGATACGGAGCCAATCAGTATCATATCAAATATCCCATCCCTGATTTCATCCACTGTAAGCCAGTGCAGAATCTCTGCGCTCAGCATGGAAACAAGTGCGGCAAACAAAGCCAATACATACTGCGCAGGAAGCCATGAGTGCTATGCATTGCAGGAGCCAAACAACAGTAGTATGGGCGCAGACAGCAGCGTACCCAGCAGTCGCTTTGATTTTCCTATACTGTATAACTGTGTTCGTATGTAAACGCTCATCTATGCCTCCATCGGAAAAGAAACCGTAGAGCAAAAGGGCATTGCATGGATAAAATCCGCATCATGAGATGTAAGGATAACTGTTTTAGAGGGCGAAATGAACTCCTCCAGCATATATGCCAGCTCTTTCTGCGCCGCAGCATCCAAACCGCCCGTAGGCTCATCCAGTATCAGCAATGTCGGATTCGTTGCCAGCGCACATATCAAGGCTGTTTTTTTCTTCATTCCGAGCGAAATATCTCTAACCAGCTTATTCGCTTCCTTTTCAAGCTGATAGCGCGCAAGCATATCGTGAACATTATCCTTTTGCGCCTTATACTTTAGGTCGTACAGACTGAGGCGGAATTTTATGTTTTCCAGAATCGTCAGTGAATCATACAACCCATTGTAATCCGGCACAAAGCCAATGCGTTCGCCTGCAATCCCATCAATACTTCCCCTGTCAGGCTTCAGCAAGCCCAACAGCAATCTAAGAAAGGTGGTTTTTCCGCTGCCGTTTGCGCCGACCAAGGCATATATACTTCCCGCTTGAAAACGAAAATAGGGACAGTTTATCAGCACGCTATCCTGCTGAAACGAAAATCGCAGGTCTTTTACAATCAATTCTTCCAACACAGGCGCCTCCTCCTATATGAATTTCTGCATACAGCATGCTGATTGCATCACAAAGCAGCTTCTCTATTCTATTTATATTATAATTCCCTTTCCGACAAATAGAAAGCAATCATCTTGCAAAGTATTTTTGATTTCCCATACCAATATTTTCATGCCTTCTCCTCCTTGCATATATATCCAAAAAATACGAATACGATTTCCCTTCAGAATCGTATTTTCCGTATATTCCTTGCTTTTTCAAAATGTTCGAAACGCCTAATTTTTCTCAAAAAACGGACTATATCAGTATGGTATAGTAACAAATATTACAAAAAGTACACAAAAAAAGGATTGATTTATTGTTCATTCTATGTATAATATTAAACTATGGATTTAAATATTCATATGTATAAAAAGCGTATTTTCATTATATCCTTATCAAATATGTATCAGAAAGTACGCTCCGTTTTAAATTCATCCGTTTCCGGCGGAAAGCCGTTCGGAAATCCCACATAGCTGGCACTGCCCTTTTGGAGCAATGCATTAAACGCAAACAAGGGCTTTGTATAGAATCGGCGTCCATAAGGCGCCACGGAAAGGAAATCAAATGAGCACGAACGACATTCAAATCAGAAACCTGCACAAAAGTTTCGCAGACAAAGAGGTATTGAAAGGTGTCAACCTCTCTGTTGCAGCGGGCAGCATATACGGCTTGCTCGGCGCAAACGGAGCCGGTAAAACCACCATATTCAAGGTGCTGACCGGTCTGATGCGCGCAAACGAAGGCGAAATGGAAGTTTGCGGAAAGCCCTGCAAGGGCAGCAACAGCATGGAGCACCTGGGCATACTCATCGAAACCCCGGTATTTTATGAGCATCTGAGCGCCGCCGAAAACCTGCGCCTGCACTTGGCCTATATGGATAAGCCCGGTCTGGACATCCAGGAAACTCTTGCCTTGGTAGGGCTTGGCGATGTGGGCAAAAAGCCGGCGTCCAGCTTCTCCCTCGGTATGCGTCAGCGCCTTGCCATTGCCAGAGCGCTGGTGCACGACCCGAAAATCCTCATACTGGACGAGCCCATCAACGGCCTGGATCCCCTGGGCATCATCGAAATGAGGGATTTGTTCCTGCATCTGTCTCGGGAAAAGGGCAAGACTCTGGTCATCTCCAGCCATATACTCAGCGAGATTGAGCACGTTGCCGATACCGTAGGCGTATTGGCACAGGGCATCATCGTCAGCGAGGAAAGCATGAAGGATCTCAAAGAGAACAAGCATGTCAACCTGGAAGAATACTTCCTGTCCATCATGAGAGGAGAAAAGAAATATGCTTAGACTACTCAAATTAGAAGCAAGACGCATGCGCGTAGGCAGATTTCTGCGCATGGGCGCCATATTATCTGTTTTCCTGCTGGCATTAGGCCTGCTGGTTGCCTTGACTTCCGATGATCTTGCCAGAAGTTATACCGGTTTCATCCATTTTAATACCAGCGTACACGCCGTTGCCTTCGGCATATTTGCCGCTGTCATGCTGGCCCGCACCGTGGTGGAGGAATATCACGGCAAAACGGCAATACTGCTCTTTGCCTACCCCATCCCCCGCAAGCAGCTGTTTTTTGCAAAGCTGCTGCTCGTCGGCATATTTGTAATACTGGCGCAGCTCTTGTTCAATTTCCTGGGTCTGTTGGTTTTTTTTGTGGTCAATCAGTTTAAGCCCGTTGCCCCCGACGTGCTTGACTTTGGAAAAATACTGTATCTTGTGGTTTGCGCA
>JBHADM010000130.1:0-5807 GCA_041855045.1 Bacillota bacterium
CAATTTTTCAGGAGACAATATGAATATTTCCTTATCAAGTCATTTTACCTTAAAGAAACTAATACGTTTTACACTGCCTTCAATATATATGATGATTTTTACCTCCATGTATACCATTGTAGATGGCTTTTTTGTATCCAATTATGCTGGGAAAACTGCGCTTGCCGCCATTACTTTAATTTACCCTGTCATTATGATAATCAGCGCAATAGGTTTTATGTTTGGAACCGGTGGAACAGCGATTATTGGTAAATTCTTGGGAGAAAAGAAAGAATACGAGGCAAAATCATTTTTTTCTTTAATCATTCTTCTCACATTTGTTTTAGGAGCCGTTTTTGCAATTGGAGGCCTGATATTTTTAAAGCCTTTGGCGATTATGCTGGGAGCAGAAGGTGAAATACTCTTAAAAAGCATGGAATATGCACGCATATTGTTATATTTTATTCCGATGTTTATGGTGCAATGCTTGTTTCAATCTTTTTTTGTAGTGGCTGATAAACCCAAACTGGGATTTTATGTAACATTGTTTTCCGGAATAGTAAACATAATACTTGATTATTTTTTTATCGGCTTGCTCTCATGGGATATAGCAGGAGCTGCCTTTGCAACAGGCATTGGACAATTTTTTGGAGCGATTATACCCATCTTTTATTTTTCTCGTAAAAATAAAAGTCTATTGCAAATTGTTAAGCCTAGATTTCGTTGGAATCTGATTTGGAAAGCAGCAACAAATGGCTTTTCAGAATTTTTAAGCTCTATTGCAAGCTCCGGTTTAAGTGTAGTATATAATTTTCAAATCATTCGATATGCAGGAGAAAACGGATTGGCAGCTTATGGTGTCATTGGCTATGTCAGCTTTCTGTTCATTTCCATTTCCTTAGGCTACTCTATAGGGGTTGCGCCAATTATTAGCTATAATTATGGGGCGGAAAATCATGCGGAGCTTTCTAATGTTTACAAAAAAAGCCGATTTATTAGCTTCGTGACGAGTTTCACTGTCGCGCTTTTGTGTTTACTGTTTGCAGAAACAATAGGAAATGCTTTTGTGGGATATAACATGGAGTTAAAAGAATTAACTGTAAAAGGACTAAGAATTTTCTCTTTGGGTTTTATTTTAAGTGGTTATAATATCTTCGTATCCTCGTTTTTCACTGCGTTAAACAACGGATTGATTTCTGCTGTCATTTCCGTACTGAGGCAACTTGTTTTTGCGTTATTCAATATTTTACTCTTGCCTCATTTGTTTGGAATCACCGGTGTGTGGGCCGCATTTTTCGCAAATGAGCTTCTTACCTTTGGGGTTAGCCTATTGTTTATTGCAGGCAATCGAAAACGCTATCACTATTAAGTTATTTATTAAAACACCTGGCAAAAGCCAGGTGTTTTAATAAATAGGGTTTTACAGTAATTTTAAATACAATTCTTTAATCTCTTCAACAGATGTATCCCTGGGGTTACCGGGGCGGCATGCGTCGGCAAATGCGCTTTCTGCCAGGAAATCCAAATCTTCTTTTTTTACAATTTCTTTTAAGTCTTTTGGAATACCTACATCCTCTGCAAGCTTACGAACGGCATCTACAGCTGCCTTACGATACTGCTCGGGACTCATGCAGCAAGTGCCCTCTACTCCCATTGCCTTTGCAATATGCTTATATTTTTCCCCGGTAAACTCGGCGTTATATTCCATGATGGTAGGCAGCAAAATGGCGTTTGCAACACCGTGCGGTGTGTCGTAGACAGCGCCTAAGCAGTGCGCTAAACTGTGTACAATGCCAAGACCAACGTTGGAAAAACCCATGCCTGCTACATATTGCGCCAAAGCCATACCGGCAACGCCTTTCGGCTCACCGGCAACGGCTGCGCGCAAGTGCTTTGCAATCAATTCGATGGCGTGCAGGTGGAACATATCTGTCATATCCCATGCGCCCTTAGTGATGTATCCTTCAATGGCGTGCGTCAATGCATCCATACCGGTTGCAGCAGCTAAGCTTTTGGGCATGGAAGACATCATAACAGGATCTACTACAGCCACTTCCGGGATATCGTTTACATCTACACATACGAATTTACGTTTCTTCTGAACATCCGTAATTACATAATTGATGGTCACTTCTGCGGCTGTTCCGGCGGTTGTGGGTACGGCGATTGTAAATACAGTTTTGTTTTTTGTTGGTGAAAAGCCCTCCAGGGAACGAACGTCAGCAAATTCGGGATTATTCACAATAATGCCGATGGCTTTGGCAGCGTCCATTGCAGATCCGCCACCAACGCTTACAATACAGTCGCAAGCAGATTTTTTAAAAGCTTCTACACCGTCCTGCACATTTTCAATAGTAGGGTTTGCTTGAACTCTACTGAATACTTCATACGGGATATGAGCAGCCTCCAGTTTATCCAAAACTTTTTTTGTTACATTGAACTTAATGAGGTCCGGATCAGTACATATAAATACTTTTTTGTATCCGCGGCTGTTGAGCTCTTGTGCGATGGCGTCTAAGGCGCCTTCACCATGATAGGAAATAGGGTTTAATACAATACGATTTGCCATATGGATTCTCCTTTTGTTAAATAGTTAACTTGTATATTAATATAATAAACCAAATTATCTATATTTTAAAGAACTATTTTCTTTTTTTACAAAACAATATTCTCATATTTATGTTATAATCGTTATTGCATAAAAACAGATTGGATTAATGTATGAATTATCAAGAGTATATTTTAAAACATAAAGTTGTCAGCATAGCTCGCAGAGTGTATGGAAAGGACTTGTTCCATTTAGCAAACGCACTCTCCAGAGGCGGTATTAAGCTTTTAGAACTGACCTTTGATCAAAACGATACGGAACATCTTAGCAAAACTAAAGCAGGAATAGAATTACTCAATTCTATACCGGATATACTGGTTGGTGCAGGAACCGTAATAAATACAGAACAGCTTCACGCAGCGGCTTCGGCAGGTGCGAAATACATCGTGTCACCCAATACGGATACCAAAATTATTGAAGCAACGAAGAAACTGGGCTTAATTTCCATACCGGGCGCAGCTACACCTACCGAAATATTAAATGCGCATGCTGCCGGCGCCGATTTTATTAAAATTTTTCCGGCATTACCATTGGGCTTTGAATACATAAAGGCCATTTGCCAACCCTTGAATCACTTGCGTTTTATCGCTAATGCAGGTGTAACACCGGATAATATTCGTGATTTTTTTGATATCGGCTTTGTTGGCGTAGGGATCAGCAACTATTTGAGCGAAGCAAGACTTATCGCCAGTAATCAATTTAATGAATTGGAATCCCGTGCAAGATATATAGTGGAGAAACTGCAATAAGGACACATTATGGAAGCAAATAAAAGATATCATTTACCAGTAGATGATTTACATCAAATCTATGTCGAGGAATGGGGAAATCCGTGTGGAATACCCTTGGTATTTCTACATGGTGGGCCGGGCGGTGCGGTTTCAGAAAAAAATTTGGTTTTTTTTGATTTAAACGCATATTATGTTATTTTATTTGACCAAAGAGGCTGCGGTAAAAGCCAACCATTTTTAGAGTTGAAAGATAATACCGTAGAGCATTCTGTTTCGGATATGGAAGTTCTACGCAAACATATTGGTATAGAACAATGGATTGTATTTGGGGGCAGTTACGGTAGCACATTGGCGCTTGCATATGCAATCAATCATCCTCAAAAAGTCCTGCATTTGGTGCTGAGAGGCATTTTTCTGGGACGAAAAGAAGATATAGATTGGTTGTTTCAGGAAGGAGCAGGGTATTTTTATCCTGAGGAATTTGAACGCTATAAGCGTTTCATCAAACCTGAGAAACAAAGTAATTTGGTGGCTGCATATTACGATTTACTCCGCCACGAAGACGAAAACATTCGAAATCAAGCATCGCTTTCATGGGCAAACTGGGAGTGTGCCATTGTAAGTTTGCTTCCTAATCCTTTGGAGAACACGGTGCAGCCTTGGCATCAGAGCCTTGCCTTGTTGGAATGTCATTATTTCGTGAACCATATGTTTTGGGAAAATGATAATTATCTGCTTGAGAATGTTTATAAAATTAAAGATATACCCATGGATATCGTGCATGGACGATATGATGTTGATTGCAGGCCTGTAGGTGCATATTTGCTTGCGCAGGCTTGCCCAAAGGCAAAATTATGGCTTTCAGAAGCAGCGGGACACAGTCCGTATGATGAAGCAAACAAGAATATCTTAATCGATATTATGAAAATGATCGCATGTAATTGCGAAACGTATAAAACCCAAGAAAGGGAATAGTATGGAAATATTAAAAGTCAATCAACTGAAAAAATATTACGGAAGAAAAGAAAATATTACAAAGGCGTTGGACGGCATCAGTTTTCATGTGAACAGCGGGGAGCTCCTTGGCATAATGGGGGCGTCGGGGAGTGGAAAAACCACCTTACTGAATTGTATATCCACTATTGATCGGGCAGATTCCGGTGAAGTAGTGCTGGATGGAATCAATATTAATAAGCTATCCGGCACTAAGCTTGCGGAGATACGCCGAGATAAGATCGGTTTTGTTTTTCAGGAGTTTAATTTGCTGGATACATTAACCGCATATGAGAATATTGCATTGGCATTGACCATTAAGAAGGTAAAAGCCACTGAGGTACGCGCAAGAGTTGAACATATTGCACAGGTATTGGGAATAGAGAAAATTTTGGATAAGTTTCCGCACCAAATTTCTGGCGGCGAAAAGCAACGTACAGCAATTGCCAGAGCAATCATTACTAATCCTGCTATCATTTTGGCTGACGAACCGAGTGGAGCGTTGGACTCCAAAGCTTCTAAAACTACTATGGAAAGCTTTATCAAATTGAATCGTGAATTGGGAACCACCTTGTTGATGGTCACACACGATCCATTTACAGCAAGCTTTTGTAAACGAATTTTGTTTATCAAGGACGGACAAATGCATTCGGAACTTCTTCGCGGCGACAAAACACGCTATGCTTTTTTTGATGAAATAATTGCAAAAATAGGTGAGAGTAATGTTGATTAAGCTCGCATTAAAGAATATACTGAAAAATTTTCGAGATTACAGTATTTATATTCTTACACTCATTTTGTCTGTAAGTATTTTTTATATGTTTAACTCCATTTTTGCGCAGGGAGTCATGCTAAAACTCAAAACGGAAATTATGGTCGCTTTGTCTGGTTTTAATGATATGACTTACTATATTTCCATTTTTGTCTCCATTGTGTTGGGATTGCTAATGGTTTTTGCGAATAATTTTTTTATGCGTGCACGCAAAAGAGAGCTCGCCATCTATCTTACATTGGGCATGAAGCCCAAAGATATTATTATGTTAAGCACTGCGGAAACCTTTATTTTGGCATTGTTTTCGCTGGGCTTTGGTCTGCTTTTCGGTACATTGTTGTCTCAAGCAATGAGTATAGTGACGGCGAGTTTGTTTGATGCAGATTTACGCAACTATCAGTTTGTATTTTCAGCGGAAGCTGCAACTCGAACTATGGTCAATTATGGGATCATGTTTTTAACCATTACCTTATTTAATGCGATAAGTATCAGTCGAACAACTCTGATTAAGCTCCTTGCATCCAATAAAAAAAATGAAAAATTGCTGATTAATACACCACTGAGTATTCTTGTATTTATTTTGTCTGCCGGATTGTTATACTATAGCAGATATCATATTTATAATGCGACAGTGTTTGAACTTCCGGAGGCAATGCTAAACGCTTTTGTAGCAGGATTTTTCGGAACATTCCTATTTTACGCGTTTTTTATGAAGTTTGTTACC
>JBHADM010000131.1:0-6229 GCA_041855045.1 Bacillota bacterium
ATAAACGGAGAGAAGCGTTCCAATAAGGTATCACCCTGCGACCCCGGAAAATACTGCTTAACACGTAATCCATTACCCACCCAATGGGGATATGTTTCCTTAAAGATTTTTTCTATTTTACGGTATGCCATATTTATACTCCTATACATTAAATTTTTTCATTACAAAATCATATACTCCGGAAAATAAAATTGTAAACACGCACTGTCCATCGCCTGCAAAGATTAATGTCAAAATATATTCCTTTACTTATATATTAGTAGAGTATATAATTTTTTCTATAAAAAATCATTTCTCATATCCATTATGAAAAACCATGCGGCATATGGTGACAGGTTTTCCGAGCGTCAGTATTTTTTCAAATCCATCGAATTGAAAACCATAGCGAAGATAAAACGATATTGCGCGTTGGTTTTCTTTAATAACCCACAAAACCACACTCGGATAGTTTTTCATCAGCTGCATTGATTCTTTCATCAGGAGATATCCTACTTTATGATGATAATACTCTTTTAAGACATAAATAGCAAACAGTTCCCCAACATCCGGAATATCTTCTTCCCTGCCCTCACCATAGCACGCAAAACCAACTATGTTATCACTATCCATTGCGATCAAAGTATTCTGCGGGTACCTGAATGCAAAGTCTGTCAGCTTCTCCAGAGACAGATTTGCCAAATACTCCGGGTCTACAAGGCCAACATAGGCATCCTTCCATGATCTCCAATGAACATATGCCTTTCCTCTTTTTTCAGCGTCGCTTTGCATAGGTTTAATATGTATATTCATATATTGCCCTCCATAAACACAGTCAATTCTATTTTAGTGTAATCAACACCACTGCATATTGCAATACAAATTTGAAAGGAATATTGTATGAACTTTTACGCCTATCAAAGACCATTAGGGAAAATTATAGATTGCGAAGAATACAGAAATCAGTTTGTAACTCTCTTTGACCAGAAAACAAAAAAGGATATGGTTCAGTTTGGTTTGCATTATATGGAACATCTCCATAGGCTTATGCCTGTCACGCTGCGACAGGAAATATCATCCGGTTTGGAAGCGATGCGCCTTTGGCTGCAGGATGAAACGAACTATCATGCTGCACGAAACATCAGCTTTGAAATCAGCCGCATTGCCAAAACAGAGCCTGATCTTTCATTACGAAAATACTATCGCTGCATAGCGCAGATATTTGCAATTCCGCATGTCAAATTTCACGGATTATGGGCAAGCGATTATGCAATAGTACTGATAAACTTGCTTTATCCAAATGATATTGAAAAAGTCAAAGAAGAACGGATACTGCAAATTCACTTATTGGAATCAATATAATACGAAAATATAGACCTCGCGGAAAACCACGAGGCCTAATTATTATTGATTTAGCGTCGGCGTCTTGATGCTGTCGTATTACTACTGTTTGCAGATGGGATACCGCCGGTATTTTCCGATCCGGATGTAGGCATTGTATTGTCTAAACCGGTACCGGATGCATTCAAATTGCTACTACTGCTAGGCTTTTTAAAGATGTCATCCTGCATAGGCTTACGTTGCGCATAGCCTGATGCGTTTGGTGTCTGTGTAGAGGCAGGCTTGTTTGCACCGAAATTATTAGGCGTAAAGCCATTCGGATTGGCAAAGGGATCTCTTGTCGCACCTGCTGAAGCATTTGCGGAGGAAGCCGCTGCGCTGCCCTGACTTGCCTGCCTTGCAGCCTGCATCTGGGCTTGCCTTGCCTTGGCTTGGGCAATCATTTTCTTACGCTTATTCTTTGCATAGACGGTATACCCTGCTGCACCGCCGATAGCCAATACGGAAATGCCCAAAATGGCAAGCAGCGGCGACGAGGAATCTGTGCGCTCCGTTATGGCGGTGTCATCCGGGTTCGGACTGGTAGAAATGCCCGGGCTTGCAGATGCACCCATTCCAAACTCTGCAGGCGCCATAGAACCTAATACGATCATTGTGGGTGACGGGCTTGCCTCGGCACCGGTAAGCGCGGTAGGCATAGCTGAAATATTAGGCATAAACGGTGGGTAGGATGCCTGTGCCAAATTCGGATTCTTCCATTTTTCGGCATTATAACTTTCCAATGTTTGCACATTGCCGGGCGTTGCAGAACCCGGATTTACTCTCGGAAGTGTGTTAGTGCCACCTGTACTTGTCGAAGAATTATTCTGCAAGCCGGCACGATATTCGCTGCTGTTGATAAATTGGTTAAATTCATGTATGGTCAGCTGTTTAAAGTAATCGCCCTGCACATAACCTTCTCTGCCATTGAAGTTGATTTTATACCATGTTACACCGTTTTCCACTCGGGTTTCTTTTACCAATCCCAATCCATATCGTTGAATTTTGGTAATAACTGAGCTGGATATATTGGGCTGTGTTCTAAAGTTAACGTTATTTGTGGTAACGTATCCATAAGAACTTGCGCTATTCGGATTATACGTGGGCGCAGCCGTGTTGGACGGTGCTGTTGTTTGATTGTTTGCCAAATAGGTATTGACTTCCGTTGTACTTAAAGCGCGTACCTGGTCGCTGCGCACATAACCCAATCGACCGTTATATTGCGCGACACGCCAAGTGTAGCCTTCATTATTTTCTATTTGGCCGGTCAGATACATTACAGTACCTGTGGGAAGTGTTTGGATAATCTGCGAATAACCGCTTGCCAACTGTCGGAGCGGTACATCCATACCCAATGTTGTCGCATAGCCTGTAATGGCTGTTGCTTGTGGTGGGTTTGTACCAGGTTTTTGCTGATTATACGCATCAATATACGGTTGCGCTTGTTCCTGCGTAATTTTTGTGATGTCCGCATCTGTTATGAAGCCTGCAGCACCGGATAAAGTCTGTACAGAATGATACACAATGCCATTTGCCTGGGTCTGTCCAGCGATGAAGAGCAAGGTATTGCGTTCGAGCATCTGACTGATAGCAGTATCGCTCGTGGACGCGTTGTGACGCAATGCAACTCTGGAGTTGGTTAATGCAAAACCGCGATAATGCTCGAAGTTATCATTTATATTCTTATAAACAAACACTACCGGGTTTGGGGAAGCCGTACTGTCTGCATTTAATACTACATTAATCTGGTTCTCTCCCACAAGCTGATATTGTGAAGGTAATCCGCTTGGGCTTGCCATAATGGTATTATTTCCCACAACATTTATTCGTTTTGTAGTGCTTGGTGCAATTTGCGTTCCGTTCCGATCCACATACAACACAGTGATGTCTGCTTCCGGATTTTTTGGCGTTACTTTTTGATAAACAAAGATTGCTTCGTTCGGCACTGCAATGCCATTTGCATTGACTTCAACCGCAATGATTTTAGTATCTAAAGTGGCATTGTTAAATGTTTTTTTAGGGGTGATGGTATGTTTGCCTACACTTGTGAGATATACAACATCATCCTCCGCCATTGGATAATAGTTGGAATCCAGATACTTGATGATAACCGGCACATTGATTTGTACAGGCGGTTTTTCTGCAAGCGTATATTCAAATGTAATCTCTGCAGGTTGCACAGAACCGTCCGCATTTAATGTAACCGTTTGAAAAGGATCACCTTCCAGCAGATATTCGGATGAAATGTTTGCCTTGGGTAAAATATTTTCGGTACCTACGGTATTCAGTGTATACACCGTATCCTCGGCCAGCTTCACACCCTCAGGTCCTACATAGTGAATGGTCACTGTACCACTTACCTGCTGCTGTTTCTTTTGATACGTAAAGGTTACGGTACTCGGGGTCACCTTACCGTCCTGCCCCAATGTTACAACCTGGCTGGACATACCTGTGAGTTCATAGTCTGTCAGCAGCACAGCAGGAGTAATGGTGTTTTCACCTACTGTTGTAAGTGTCTGCGTGGTATTTTCCGAAATGGATGTGCCATTATTATCTTTATATTCAATTTGTACCTTACCTTCGACGGTGGCGGGTGCAAATTTAAAGCTAACATCAGCAGGTGTTGCTTCACCAGATTCGTTTACATATACCTCAAAGGATTTGGGTTCCTGCAATACAAAACCGGATGGAATGCTTTGCGGTTCTACTGTATAATCTCCGGATTTATCAAAACTCACTTTTGAATTTTCCGCAATTTGCTGCCCGTTCATATCCACATAATGAATATTCACTTCTGCGTGTAAGGCTTTTTTGGTAAATTGGAAAGTGATTTTCGTTTTGTCCAAAACGCCCTCGGAAGAAAGTGTAACTTTCTGACTGGCCTCGCCTTGTATAGAATAGTTTGCAGTTTCTGCTACCTGCCGCGGAACAACCGTATGTTCCCCTGCACCCTGCAAGGACTCTTCATACTCATAGAGAACTGTTTGACCTTCTACAAATTCCACTTTCAATGTTGCTGTTACATTTGCAGGCTCTGTTACAGCGGGAGAGGGCGAAGGCTGCGGCTGCTCTGTCGGTGCTTCTGTGACTGCGCCCTTCATATCCAAAAACTTCGCAACAATATAGGCTTTTTTTGTGCCCTCATATTGAATTCTTGCCCATTGCACATCATTTTTTCCGGTTAGGAGTTGCAGCACTGTAACTTTAGTACCCTTATCCAGCTTTTTAATGATATCTCCGTCTACTTTTTTGCGAATATTTACATCCGCCGTATTTACTTCTGCTTCACCTAAATTTGTTTCCGTGGTGTCTGGCAGCTCCCCTTCGCCCTCAAACTCAAACACAACTTGTGCGAGGCTTGTAGAGCCGTCCTCATACAAGGTTACAACCTGTGCTTCGGCTCCCTTAAGGGTATATCCATCAACTTTTGTTACTTGTGCTGTGATGGTATTTTCGCCTTGCACCAGATTCGCATCGTGAGAAGGCGCTACTTCCTTGCCGTCTGCAGTTTGATACTTTACAGGAATGGTCTTTTGTACTGTACCCGTTGCTTTATAGCTGAGCACGAGCTCTGCGGGTTCTGCATGGCCATCCTCGAACACATATATGCTCTGGGCATTAGCAGAAACATACTCATAATTATCGATTGCAGCAATTTTGTCTGCAAAGCTATGCTCGCCGATTGTTGTTAAGGTTATTTCGGAGGCGGTATGTATATCATTGGAGGTTGTTTGATCCACATATCGAATATTCACAGTTACAGGATTGATAGCAGGATCCACGCTTGCTTTTTTTTGTACTTGGAAGCTTACGGTTTCCAGAGAAACACTGTTATCATTGTACAATTCTACAATCGCTGAATTCTCTCCAACAATATCATAGTCGGGAACCAGCGCAGCATTTGCAATGATGGTATGCGCCCCTATGCTCTCCAATGTTTGTTTTTCATTGGCTACTTGCTGCCCGTCCTTATCCACATATACCACTGTAATTTCGACAGGCTGTATTTGTGGCGCTTCGGTTTCTGTCACAGGAGCCTGAAAACCAAAGTCAACTGTATCACGGCTAAGATTTCCATCTGCGAACAGTTCCACCTGCACAGTGGATTCGCCCATAAGGGTATAACCTTCCGGAACCAAATCTTGTTTTGCTGAGATCGTATGAACGCCCACTTCGGTCAGTGTAATTTGTTCACTATTTAGGCGGCCACCTTGTGCGTCAACATAGTTCACATGCACGACAGCACTAAGCTGCTTTTTTTTCTTGACCTGGAAAGTGATGCTGTCCGGATTTATGGTATTATCACTATATACTTCAACATTTTTGCTGCTCTCGCCTACAATTTCATAATCTGCAGGCAGCAGGGCTGTATTTACATGGATAGTGGAGACGCCCACCTCTGTAAGTGTAACAGTTTCCTGCGTGATTTGCTCACCCGTCTCATCCACATATACCACATAGAGACTGGCGTTCACCGCAACTTGTTCCTTTTGCACAGCAAAACTGATACTTGCCGGATTTACCTGTCCGCCGGGCAACAGTTCCACTTGTTTACTTTCCACATCGCTCAGACGATAACCACTCGGAATCAACGAGAAGTCAACATAAATAGTCTGCGCACCCAATTCATGTAAAGTTTGTGTACTTTGTGCCAGTACAACGCCGTTTTCATCCACATAGTCAATGCCTACCGTACCTGGTGTAACGGTTTCAACAGGCCGTTCCGTTTCTGCCGGAACATCTGTTTCTTTCGGCATTTCCAGCGGCGGATCCTGAGGCATTGTTTGACTTGAGACATATAAAGCCAAAGTGTCTACCTGCGTATTGCCATCAAACACTTTAATCAATATTCCATTGTTCCAAGCGTTCTGAT
>JBHADM010000132.1:0-26826 GCA_041855045.1 Bacillota bacterium
AGAGAAGTTATGGATATTTCTAAAGAACCGTTACCTATGTTTGACACTCCTACAAAAAAAGATAGGGAAAGTCTATGCCCGCCTTGCGTCTGTTTTCAATATATATTATACTGAAAGCAATTGTCTGTGCGCTGCCTGCCCGACCATACTTTAGGAGAAGATGATGAAAAAAATACTCAGCATATTGCTTTGCGCATTGCTGCTTTTGCCCTCCGCTCTGCTGGCCGAGAAGGCAAGTCCGTTTTTGGGGCTGTGGTACTCGCATTATAGCATTTCAAACGGTGTGATTACGGAGCTGCGTGAGGGAGAAGTCATTCAGATGCACATATTGGAAGATGGCAAAGTGCAGTTTGCCACTGCCAAAGGGGCGCAGCTCAACCCGGGAGGCGCCACGGTAAGCTGGCGTATGGAGGGAGATGCGATTGTATTGAGCGCCGAAGGGGAGGATATCCGCTTTGCGTTGGACGGCGACCTTCTCATAGGCGTCGGTGTCGAGGAATCGCAGACAGTATTTGGCAGAGAGCCTGCCAAAGAGGGTTTTCTTGGCTCCACAAAGGCGCGCAAGGAGTTCGGTTTGGAGGATGTGCAAGGGCATTGGAAGCTGGAATACAGCGGTTCCAACGGCAGGCTTTTTGAGGCGGATAAAATGGGGCTTCATATTTTTTATGAGTTTTCACACCTGCTGATAGAGGGCGATACCCTGCGTTTTGTATCAGCCTTGGATCCCTTGACTTTTTCACATGCAAAACATAGCCTCAGCATAGGGGACGGCAATCTGTTCTGTACGGTGGAAAGTATGGACGGCAGCAGCAAAAAGACACCTTTTCTGTTACTGGAAAACGGTATGCTTTACCACGACAGGCTGCTGGACGGCATGCATCCCAACACCCTGTTTTATCGTAGGATGGATTAAACTGTAACAATTTAGAAAAAAACAAAGTGGAATGCACTGTTTCATGTATAATGTAGATGTATAAAATACAATCAATTAAACACAATTCGGAGGATTTATGAAAAAACTATGCAGTATATTTTTGACAGCAATCCTATTGCTCAGCAGCTTGCCCTTCGCTTTTGCGGCGGATGAGATTCTGGGAGATTGGTATGCGGCAAGCCTCATAATGAACGGCACAGAAACCAAAATGGCCGATTTTAACACCAACATCCAATATACATTCAAAGATGACGGTACCGTGGATATTTCCGTCAGTATGATGGGCGGTGCGCCTGTTATAACTGCCGCTAATTGGAAGAAAAACGGCAGTGACTATATCATGAATACCGATGCCGGTGATGAAATTACACTTAAAATGGAAGACGGCATCCTTAAGGCCTATGGTGTTGACGGCAGCATCAGCAGTTTCAGTCGCCAATCGGACGGCGGTAAATCCTATGTTCCCGGCGAAGCAAAGAGCGATGCCGCTATGGCGGATTATAACGGCGAGTGGAAACTTGCATTTGTTGAGTCTGCGGGCAGTCTGCTGAAGGCCGAGTTCTATGGCGAAAATCCGCCTTTCGACCTCGTTGCGTTTACCATTGCGGACGGCAAGGTGACAGGCAGTTTAGGCTTTGATACGTTGAAAAAAGATTTCGCGGTAGACGGCTTTGTCGAGGAAGGCGCATTCCGCTTCAGCGCAGCCGATACCTTTGGCAACACAAAGGAAATCAAGCTGGTATTGCTGCAGGACAGTTATATTCGGTTTACTGTCGATACGGCAGGCGTAGCGATGAGTTTCTATTACCAGAAAGTGCAATAATACATCACTTTATGCCTGAGAATAAACGCATTGAAAATACATACGCAAAAATCCACCGGTTATCCGGTGGATTTTTTGCGTTGTTGTCTGTGTATCCGATGGATGGGTATACATATATAACAAAGTGAGGCTTGTCTTATGTATTTTGTCTGCACCGGCTTATTCCTGCAGCGCATCCACTGCGGTCTTTTCGACTGCAAGCAGCTTTTTAAATCCGTCTATATAGCGCAGGTAACCCTCTCTTCCTGCTGCGTTGGGGGAGAGTCTGCTCATTTTGACAGCGCCGAATACCTGTTCTGTCAGGAAGTCCTCCAGGCTCTGGCCGTCTTTCTTTTTCAGCATATAGCCTGCCAGCAGCGCCATGCCGTAAGGGCCGCCCTCACCGGCGGTTTCCATCACATAGATGTCGGTTCCTATGGCATCTGCAAGGTATTGCTGTGCTACGCCGGGTGTTTTGAACAGACCGCCATGACCCATCAGCGAATCGATGGACACCTGCTCCTGCTCCAGTATCTCCATGCCGATTTTGAGTGTGGCAAGGCTGGCATAAAGCTGTGCGCGGAAGAAGTTTGCAAGGTTGAATCCGGCGTTTTGCTTGCGTGCCACCAGCGGCACACCGCTGTTCATGTGGGTAATATGCTCGCCGGCAAGATAGTTGCATACCAGCACGCCGCCGCAGTCGGTATCGCCTTCCAGACTGTGCTGATACAGCTTGCTAAACAGTTCTCCGCGGCCGGGGTCCGCGCCGAAAAGCCGAGCGACTTCACCAAACAGCGCCACCCATTCGTTGGCGTCGCTGCTGCAGTTGATGCAATGCACCATGGCAACCGGCAAACCGCTCGGCGTGCAGACCATATCAATCTCCTCATAGGGCTTGCCGAGTGATTTTTCCAGTACGACCATGGCAAATATGGAGGTGCCAGCCGATACATTGCCCGTGCGGGCAGCCACGGCGTTGGTGGCGACCATGCCGGTGCCGGCATCGCCCTCCGGTGCCACAAAGGACAGCCCTTCGGGAAGCATGTTGTCGAGCAGTGCTGCGCCGGATTTGCTGAGCTTACCGGCTTCCACACCGGCGGGCAGCACATCGGGCAGTATCTCTCTTAGGGAAAATTTTGCACCCTTTGCGCGCAGTAAGGCATCCGCTTTGGCAAGTTTTGCCGCATCGTAGTCCATACACGTCGAGTCTATGGGGAACACGCCGGAGGCCTCGCCTATGCCCAGCACATTTTTACCGGTCAGCATGTGGTGTATCCATCCTGCCAGTGTGGTAATATGCGCAATCTGCGCCGTATGTTCCTCTTTATTGAGCAAGGCCTGATACAGGTGGGCTATGCTCCAACGCTGCGGTATGTTGATGTCCAGCAGTGCGCTGAGCTCTTTGGCAGCCTGTCCTGTCATGGTATTGCGCCAGGTTCGGAAGGGCACCAGCAGGTTCCAGTCCTTATCAAAGGCGAGATAGCCGTGCATCATGCCGGATACGCCCATGCTCTGTATGTTTTCCCTGTCTGTGATGGAGGAGAGTGCGGCCTTCATGCCGGTGACTGCCTCGTTTAAATCATAGGTCCAAATACCTTTATCCAGCGTGGATTCCCAGGTGTAATCGCCGCTCTGCGCAGCGGCAAGCTGTTCGTTTACGGTGACTGCCTTAATGCGTGTAGAGCCGAATTCTATGCCTAAATATTGTTTCATTCTAAACCCCTTTCGGTTACCGTTGTAGTTTCTTATCTGTTATTATATCAAATAATGCAGGAACTGCGTCGTAGAAATATTTTTTCAAAACCATAGAAAAATAGAAAATCCAGTTTTAAATCCGGGGGAGGTTCATTTCGTAAACGGCTCGTTTCTGTTCGGGACAATTTTACCATATCAGATAAATTAAAACTGTTTTGATGAGAGAAATATTCGCGTTGAAAGCCTATTTTATAAAACTTACAATTGAAAATAATTGTACCTTATGGTATTTTGTGCTATACTGAAACAGGAGGTGATTATATGGAAATATTTGTAAACAATATCAATAAAAGTTTCGGAGACAAGCAGGTGCTGCACAATGTGACACTGCGTGCCAAAAGCGGCGAAGCCCTGGGCTTGCTCGGCCGCAACGGTGCCGGCAAAACCACCACCATCCGCATCATCATGGATGTGTTCCGCAGCGACAGCGGCGAGGTCTTGTGCGACAATGTAAAGGTTTCACGCGATAACCTGCGTATGGGTTATCTGCCGGAAGAACGCGGACTGTACCCCAAGAAGGATATACTCAGCCAGCTGGTGTATCTTGCGGAGCTCAAGGGAGTCAGCAGGCAGAAAGCCAAGGAAAACACACTCTTTTATTTGGATAAACTCGGTATGACCGAATATACCAACAAAAAGCTGGAAACCCTCTCCAAGGGCAACCAGCAGAAAATTCAGCTCATTTCTGTATTGGTGGGCGATCCGGATGTAATCATACTGGACGAGCCGTTCTCCGGTCTTGACCCGGTCAACTCCGTGATGCTCAAGAATATCGTAAAGGATGAGATTGCCAAGGGCAAAGTGGTGATTCTTTCCTCCCACCAAATGAACTATATAGAGGAGTTCTGCGACCATATCGCCATCATGAAGGACGGCCGTATTGTTCTGGACGGCGACCTGGACAGCATTAAAAAGAGCTATGACAGGACAACCATAGTGGTGGGCGCAGCCGATTTGGAGGCGATTCGCAAGAACATCCCGTGGAGCAGCCGGATTGTGGAAGACGAGCTCTATATAAAGCTCGGTGCAGAATCCGAAAAAAATAATCTGATGGAAAGTATTGCCAAGCTCGGCATGGACATTGATTATATCAAGGTTTACGAGCCCAGCTTGAACGATATATTCATCGAGTATACAGGAGACGAACATGAAACAGTTTAAAACAGTATTTTTATTTGAGCTCTCCAATTATTTTTCCACCAAGGCTTATATTTTAACAACGATACTTTACGTTGTGCTGGTGGCTGTGGGCTTATCCTTCCCGCGTATTTCCGCCTTGCTGAATCAGCCTTCGGCACCGGAACAGCAAAAGCTATATATTGTTGCCGAGCAGTCTCTTGCCGACAGCCTGGCGCCCTATGTGGGCGGCGCCGAAATCAACAACCTGCAGCTTACTCATGAGGATGCCGTAAAGGCGGTGCAGTCCGGGGAGTACAGTGAAATCTATTTCATTCAAAGCGAAAACAGTGTGGAGCAAATCGTTGCCACACGCAATATGTACGATAGCAGCACCTCGGTTATACAAGCTGCCCTGCAGAGCAAAATACAAATGGATAAGCTGGCGGAGCTGCAGCTCAAACCCGAGGAGATACAGGGCATACTTGCACCGGAAGTAGCGTCAACGGTGACCGTACTCAACAACGACCAGACGCAGAACTACTTTTATACCTTCGCAGTTATATTCCTGATGTATATGATGGTGCTGCTCTATGGTCAGATGGTGGCGTCCAGTGTGGCAAAGGAGAAGAGCTCCCGCGCGATGGAAATGCTGATTACCAGCGCACGCACCAAAAACTTTATCTATGGCAAGGTATGCGCCAGTGCGCTTGCCAGCTTTCTGCAGATGGCGGTATTGCTGGTATCCAGCTTCCTGTTCTATAATCTGAACAAGGAGTTTTATATAGGCAACCCCATTGTGCAGTCGCTGTTTGCCATCCCGTTGTCGGTCTTGCTCTATGCGCTGCTGTTCTTCGTAGTGGGTTTCCTGAACTTTGCCTTCCTGTTTGGTGCGCTGGGATCCACCGTGTCCAAGGTGGAGGATCTGAATCAGGCCGTTACACCGATTACATTGTTCTTTGTACTGGTATATCTGCTGGTGAGCATGTCTATGAGCACGGGCAATCTGGACAATACACTGATGGTGATTGCCAGCTTCTTCCCGCTCAGTTCTCCGATGGCGATGTTTGCGCGCATTACCTTAGGAAATGTGGATGCTCTGTCCATTGCGATATCCATTGCGCTGCTCATAGGCTCGATTGCCGTGATTGCAAACTTCGCCACCAAGATCTATGATATGGGTGTGTTGATGTACGGCAACAAAATTAAATTCAGTCAGTATTTTAAAGTTTTGAAAAACAAATAATACTTTCGTCTACGCTAAACCAAGAAGAATTTTTTTTCTTGCAAAATAGTGCAATACCTGAAGGACTGTGAAAACACAGTCTTTTATTTTCGCACAATACATATCAAATATGACTCAAATAACAGAGAAATAGACAAAAATCATTGACATTACTTGCAAATCGGGCTATAATTTGGATACAGACGATATGTCGATTATATTAAAGGAGAAACCCTATGAAACGATTAATCAGCATCTTTTGTGCCATCGTATTGCTGACGAGCCTGGCGGTATTGCCCGTCAGTGCAAACGAGCCGGCCAGCCCTTTGGCAGATGTACGTGTAAGGCAGGCTTTGGCCTATGCCATTGATATGGACGCTATTGTGGAATCCTTATTTGAAGGTAAAGCAGCCACTGCCGTTAGCTTTACCTCCCCAAGTGACTGGCTGAATGCGGATCTGCCCGTATATAAATATGATCCTGAAAAGGCAAAAGCCCTTTTGGTGGAAGCCAACTGGCCGGCAGACTACACATTGGACATCGTATACTACTACGGCGACCAACAGACAGTAGACCTTATGACCATTATCTCCAACTATTGGAGCGAAGTGGGTGTAAAATCTCAGTTCCGTAAACTGGAAGGCGATCTGGCAGCCCAGCTTTGGACCCCGCCAACAGACCGCGTAAACGGCCCTTCCGCAGTGAAGTGGGACGTGGCATACGGTGCGATTGCCGCTTTGGTAGAAAATGAGTTCTATAACCGTTTTGCATCCACCGCAAGTAACAACTCTCATACCCCTAAGAACGAAGAGATGGATAATCTTCTTGCAGAAGCCGTATCCACCATCGATCTGGAAGCCCAAAAAGCAACCTATAAGAAGATTCAAGCTCTGTTGGCAGAAAATGTATTTGCGCTGCCTCTCTATCACCAAGTAGCCTTCATCTATGCCAGCAAAGATTTGGATATGAAGGGCAATGCCGTGGGCAACGATCAGTTCTCCTATAAGAAGAACATCTTGGATTGGACCATCGCAAGAGACGACAAGACCATGTTTACCAACAGTGGTCCGGAAGAATTCTTCCACGCTCCTTTTGTAAACCCGGGCAACTTTATCTATCAGGAACTGTTGTTTGACAGACTGCTCAATGCCGATGCCGAATTGACACCTACCGACGGCTTGCTGGCAGAAAGCTTTACCGTCAGCGACGACTCCCTCACCATGGAATTCACCCTGCGTGAAGGCTTGAAGTGGCATGACGATGCGCCTTTGACAGCCGAGGACGTGAAGTTTACATTCGAGCTTATGGCTAAAGTACCTGCATCCAACGCCCTGACCGTAGATATGATCAAAGCACTGGAAGGCGCAGAAGCCTACATCAACGGCGAAGCCAAAGAAATCAGCGGCATCGTTGTAGACGGTAACAAAGTGACATTCAAATTTGCGCGCATTGCCGCAAACGCTCTGCCTATTTTTGCACAATGGCCCATACTGCCCAAGCACCTGCTCAAGGATGCCGACCCTGCCACCATTCAGCAGGATCAGTTCTGGCAGAAGCCGGTAGGCTCCGGTCCCTTCAAAGTGGGCGAAGTGGTTTTGAACAACTACTCCACATTGGAAAGATGGGACGGCTATCATACACCGGGCACAGGCAACATCGAGAAGATTCATATGTTTGCCAGCGGCGACAACGATACCAACCTCGTGAAGAACGCCAGTGCAGGCAAGATCGACTATGCCTGGAACAAGAACACCGAAGATGCCAAGGCATTGGAGGCATTGGAGCATATGACCGTATCGGTAGCCAATATCCGCTACACCAGATGCTTCTACTTCAACCAATTCCCACACGAACCAAATATTAAATAATCGACAGTTTTTGGGTATGTGGCGAAGCTCATCGCTTCGCCACAATCCGTTTATAAGCGCATGCTGCAAGGACAGGGAATAGACCTTGCAGCATTTGTACCTTAATCAAAGAATGGGATTGCGCGGAAAATCCGCGTTTGTCCCTATCTGCATTCTGCGCCCCATAGTATCGGGAAGGAAACAACGGAGGGTTTATGGGAACCTATATACTGCGAAAATTACTAATTTTGATACCTATGCTGCTGGTTATCAGCTTCCTGATCTATTTAGGTGTGGATCTGATGCCGGGTGATGCGGTGGATTTTATGATTCCGCCGGATTATTTGGCAAGCATGCCGCCGGAAAAAATAGCTGAGCTGCGTGACTCTTTGGGCTTAAACGATCCTTTTGTCATACGCTATGTCAAGTGGCTTGGCGGTTTGCTGCGAGGAGAGTTTGGCTACTCGATACAGAGCGGCTTGGCGGTATCTACCATACTAAAAAATCACTTACCTGCCACCATCGAGCTGGCAGTCACTTCGCTTATCTTCTCCTCTGTATTCGGAATATTGCTCGGCGTTATCAGCGCCTTAAAAAAATCCAGTTTGGTCGACAATATACTCAGTGTTATCGGCATGGTGGGCGTTGCCATACCGCAGTTTCTGCTTGGGTTGGTATGCATTAACATATTTGCGCTGCATTTGAACATACTGCCTGTGGGCGGCCGTTTTGCGAGTGTCGATCAGAGTTTTTTGGAGCGTTTGCCATATCTCGTCATGCCTGCCCTGGTATTGGGATTCTCCATGACGGCAGGCGTGATGCGTTATGCGCGCGCCAGTATGCTGGACTCCATGGGTAGAGACTATATGAAAACCGCGCGTGCCAAGGGATTGCCCGAATGGCGCATCAACCTGCTGCACGGTCTGCGCGCTGCCATCACTCCGGTGGTGGTGCTGATAGGCTTCCGTCTGCCCATGCTGATAGGCGGATCCGTGGTAATCGAAGGCGTGTTTCAATGGCCGGGTATAGGCAGCCTGTTCGTATCTGCCGTGCGTACGCAGAATACGCCGGTCATTATGATGATAGGCTTTTTCAGTGTGCTGCTGGTGCTGCTGTCCAGCTTGGTGGTAGATGTGGTAACCGCCATGTTTGATCCGCGCATTAAGCTTAAATAGGAGGATGCGATGAATCTGAATAAAAAAATGGATAAAATCCTGGCGCAGGAAGCGTCCGGACAAAAGAAACGACGTATCCAAAATCGCGCCTTGCGCAAACTCTTGGCAAACAAGCTGTCCATGATAGGTATCGTCATATTTGTAGCCATACTGATACTTTGTATATTGGCGCCCATATTTACGCCATACAATCCGACAAAGCCGGATTTAAAGGCAAGGTTGCAGGCTCCAAGCCCGGAACATATTTTCGGCACCGACAAGGTGGGCAGGGATATTTTTACCCGTATACTCTACGGCGGCCGCATATCCATATTTGTGGGCTTTGGCTCGGCATTGCTGGTCACGTTGATTGGCGTATCACTCGGCGCCATAGCGGGCTACATAGGGGGATGGCTGGATGCCGTGATTATGAAGCTGTCGGAATTGCTGATGGCTTTCCCGCAAATCATTTTGGTGCTCATGCTTGTGAGCATGACCGGCCCGAGTATATGGAATTTGATACTGATATTTTCCCTGACCGGCTGGCCGTCTATGTACCGTATGACGCGATCGCAGATGTTGTCTCTGCGCGAGCGGGAATATGTGCAGGCGTTACGCGCCTTTGGTATAGGTACGGTGCGCATTGCTTATAAGCATATATTGCCCAATGCCATCGGTCCCATCATTGTCAACATCACGCTGTCTACTGCCATGTTTATATTACAGGAAGCATCTTTGAGCTTTTTGGGTCTGGGTGTGCCGCTGGATATCGCCACATGGGGTAATATTATCAACGTGGCACAGGATTTAACCGTGTTGAAGGATAACTGGTGGATATGGATGTTTACAGGTATATTCATTACACTATTTGTGTTAAGCATTAACTTTATCGGCGACGGTCTGCGCGATGCAAGCGATCCGTCCGAACTGGGTTAGGAGGTGCAGATATGCCAGACGAAATCGTATTAAAAGTAGATAATCTGCACGTGAATTTTTACAATAACGATCGCTGCAACCGTGTACTGCGAGGCGTATCCTTTGATTTGAAAAAGGGAAAGATACTCTGTATCGTAGGTGAATCCGGCTGCGGAAAATCGGTTACCGCCAACGCCATTATGGGTCTGTTGCCCGACCTGTGTCGTATAGAACAGGGCAGCATTACTCTGCATCAGGAGGGTAAGGATATCGCCATCCACAAGTTGGAGCGCAAGGGTAAGCAAATGCGTGAGATTCGCGGATCCAGCATTGCTATGATATTCCAGGATCCCATGACGGCACTCAATCCCGTATTTAAGGTGGGCTACCAAATCAATGAAGCCCTGCTTTATCACGACAATGCCAAGAATAAGGCGGATGCTACCAAAAAATCCATATCCCTGCTCAAGGATATGGGAATACCGCTTCCGGAGCAAAGGGTGGAGGAATATCCGCACCAGTATTCCGGCGGTATGAGCCAACGCGCTATGATTGCCATGGCGATGAGCTGTAATCCCAAAATACTCATCGCCGATGAGCCTACTACTGCATTGGATGTTACCATACAGGCGCAGATTTTTGAGCTGATGCTCAAGCTTAAAGATGAAAACGATGCCGCCATTCTGCTTATTACGCACGATATGGGCGTGGTAGCAGAGCTTGCCGACGATGTTGCCGTGATGTATATGGGCAATATCATTGAAAGCGGCGATGCGCGCAGCGTGTTGACCAAACCCAATCATCCCTATACCAGAGCCTTGCTGGATTCCATTCCGGTGCTTGGCAGAGGTAAGAGCCAAAAATTAGTGCCTATTCGCGGTACCACGCCCGACCCATATAACAGACCCAAGGGCTGTCAGTTTGCACCCAGATGCGATTTTGCGACAGAGGAATGTCAGCAAAAATTACCCGAGGAGTTTATGGTAGGCGAGCGCCATATGTGCCGTTGCTACCATCCACAGGGCAAGGAGGCGAGTGTATAAATGAGCGATAAGAATGTGTTGATAAAAGTACGCAACCTGAAAACCTGGTATCCTGTGAAAAAAGGCTTGCTGCGGCGCACCGTCGGCCATGTGAAAGCCGTCAACAACGTCGATTTGGATATCTATCGCGGTGAGATACTCGGCGTGGTGGGGGAATCCGGCTGCGGTAAAACCACGCTGGGCAAAAGCATATTGCAGCTGATTAAACCAACAGGCGGTACTGTGCATTATCACGACGGCGAGAAGGAAATCGAGTTGAACTCGCTGCCTAAGGCCGAGTTTGACAAGCTGCGCGGCAAGCTGCAGATTGTGTTTCAGGATCCCTACTCCTCTCTAAATCCTGCGTTTACGATATTCGGCAGTATGCAGGAACCCTTAATCAAATTCGGCATGAAGGATAAAAAGCAGCGCAAAGAACGCATTGCGGAGCTGCTGCGCACCGTAAACCTCCCTGAAGAGTACATGGAACGCTATCCCAACGAGTTTTCCGGCGGCCAACGCCAGCGCATCGGCATTGCCAGAGCCTTGTCTGTATCGCCGGAGTTTATCGTGTGTGACGAGGCCGTTTCTGCGTTGGACGTGTCCATACAGGCACAGGTGCTGATGCTGCTTAAGGCGTTGAAAGAACAGTATAATTTTACTTATATGTTCATCACACATGACCTGTCTGTTGTAGAGTACATCAGCGACCGTATCGTGGTTATGTATCTGGGAAGTATTGTAGAGGTAGCCGATACCGACGAGCTTTTTACAAATACCCTGCATCCCTACACCGAAGCCTTGTTGAGTGCCATCCCTATTGCAGACATAGATCAGCGCCGCAAGCGCATTCCCCTGCAGGGCGATGTGCCGAGCCCGGTGAATCCGCCATCCGGCTGCACCTTCCATCCGCGTTGTCCGAAGTGCATGCCCATATGTAAAACACAGGCGCCCCAAACGCATACCTTTGAAAAGGACGGCAGGCCGCACACTGTTTGCTGCCATCTGTACAATCAGAAAGCCTGAATAAATAGGATATATTCCCCTTTTGCCGGACGGTAAAAGGGGAATATATTGGCTCTATACTATCAGTTGGGGGTACCCCCAACTGATAGTATAGAGCCAAAAAAGAAGCCCTTGCAATATCCTTTGTATAAAGACAGACAACGCCGGAAAGGGCTTCTTGTAAATGTGATATTATTCCAATACGCTGCCGGTAAAGCTCAGTGTGGTGCCGATTCTTAGTTCTGCTACATCGTCTGCAGACAGCTGTATTTCGTATAGCTCCTTATCGTCGGGTATAGCGGCAATACTGACCACGGTGCAGATAAGTTCTTTGGAATCCATACTGAGCGCAACACCTTTGAGTTTGTCACCTATTTTTAAGCTGTTGGCTTCGATTTCGCTCACCTTGGCGGTGATGAATTTTTCGTTGTTGAGTATATAGGTACCGATAACATCCTCGGCTTCTACCTTATCGCTGAGCTTTTTATCCAGCTTGGTGATAATGCCGTCGGCAGGCATGGTTAGCACAGGCCCCTTGCTATCCAAAGCAATTCTTTTGGTGTAGCGGAACAGAGGGTCGCCCGCTTTTACTTTATCGCCCGGTTTCACGAGCAGCTCGACCATCACGCCCTCGGCGTTAACGGCCACAGCGCCTTCGCGAACAAGTCTGCCGCCGCCCAAACGCTTGTTGGCTTCCATGCCGGGGCTGCGGTATACATATATCTTGGAGTCAAACTGTATGGCGCCGCTGGTCATTTTAACGGTAAAACTTTTATCGTCACGCGCAATGACCTCACCCTCGCCTATCTGTGTGGTATCCACGCGGTTTTGCAGGTAGACTTTTTCGCCCAATACAGCCACCTTATATTCATAAGGCTTGGCGGCGTGTACGTGGGTGCACTTGGCAATGCCCTGGAACTCTCTGTCTATAAACATGCTGGCTTTGTATATTTCCTTCATGCTGTCGAGATTGTCGCCGACCTTGGCAATGATGGAACCTACCACACCGTCGATGGGGGAGGCGCATATTTCGGGGGAGACCTCCAGTATCGGCTCGCCTGCCTTTACGGCCAGGCTTGATTTGCTGTATATGTTGCTGATGCTTCCCGACATGGGCGCCTTAAGCGGGCGCTCCATACCTGCGCTGACCTTGCCCTCAAAATAATATTTCATGGGCTCATCGGCAAGCGCGAAAGACGCCAGCAAACATAAACTCAAGCTAAGTGCAATCAATTTTTTGATCATGACTTTGTTTTCCTTTCTCTGAGCAGAAGGGTGCAAATGCAAAATAGTAGCAGTGTTGCAAAAATTTGTATGAGCCTTGCATAGTGCTCTATGCTGGTAATGATATCGCTCTTTACCACAAACAGACGGGAAGCCATCTGCATGTTGCTGACGAAGCTTTCGTATATCAGCTTAAAGTCGACCAATATTTCCGGTAAAAACTCGGGGAAGGTGATGATGGCGCTGACAATAAACTGCAGGGACAGGGCATAGCTGGCAAAGAGAAGCCCATAAAATACGATAACTTTCAATACAAACAATGCAATCTGCGGTATAAACTGCCGCGGATAGTAATCGTTGTTGAGCGACTTCAGCTTTGCCAGGTCGCCGGACAGATGTTTGTTTACCCAGCGCAGTGCATAGTTTGTCAGCAGCACTACGGCAAGGTAGAAGATGAATTTGAGTATCAGCACAGCGCGTTCACGCTCTTTGTTGATTTCCCAGATATTGTCATTGGGTACCTGGCTGGTAAACTCGCTGCGGCTTTGTTCCCTGGTGTTGATGGTATAGGTGAGTATTTTGCTCTCCAACTTGGCTTTGATCGCTCTTTCCATCGGGATATATACATTATTAGTATAGTGCGTAAAGGGAGCTTTTTCAAGCAGCCCTACCACGGTATAATAATCCGCGCCTATTTTTACGGTTTTATCGATGGGGGATATGGAGGGAAAGAGCTTGAGCGCCGTTTCCTTATCCAGCAATACCACCCTGTCCTTTTCACCCTGGTAGAGATATCTTCCCTCCAGAAGCTTCACATAATAGGTGTTGAAGTATGCGCTGTTTACCGCGCGCAGATTGACGTTGATGCTGGCTGTCTGGCTGCTGACAGAGGCCTTGTCTATGAGCAGCTCTGCAGAATAGTCCAACTCCAGGTTAATCTGGTCATAATTTGGGCTAATAATTTGCGCCTGCAAGAGATTGGGCATGGAGTACAGACTGCATACGGCATAGGCAAGCGCAACAATGCTTATAAGCAGCAGTACTGCCCATGGCTTCTTCATTCTTTAATCTCCATTATTCTCTGGCCATCCTTGAGCGGTCTGTCTTCACGGTCTACCACGTTCTGGTAGAAATCGTCCGACAGAGCGACTTGGGTATCATTTTTTCCCAGCACGGTTACCGATAGTTTTTTTACAACCTGGTAACTGCCAAGCAGACCGTTGTCCTTGTATTCTACCACATAAACAAAGGTGCCTTCACCTTCCTCGCGCAGTGCGGAAGCAGGTATCAGTGTGCTGCGTGTGGCGGCGCGCTTCTGTACGGCAACCTCCAGCTTTTCGCTTTCCAGCAGCTGTTTGACGCCGCCGAGCTGCGAGAGTGCCTGTTCGTCGAGCGCAAAATCAATGTAACGGGTGCCTTCCTTGGTTTTGCCGACCTCGCTCACCTTGAGGTTCACTTTGCCGTATTCGGCCTTTACAGTGGCTTTGTCGCCCACTTCGGGCATATTTTCAAGGCTGGTTACAATGGCTCGCAATACCGGAGGTACGTCTTTTTGATTGAACTTATACAAGGCCTTGCTGCCATCGTACATCTCTGCCGGCTTGATGCTCAGCTGTGTGATGATGCCGCCTTTTTCGGCCTTGATTTCACTCAGTGTGTTGCGTGCCAGATTGAGTTCCTCTATGCTGCTTTCCAGCTCCTGCAGCTCATCCAATATGCCTTGACGCTTCACAATAAAGTCGAAACCTTCATCGGCCTGTAAACTGATGCGCGCATATTGCGTGTAGGCGTTGTAGGCCTGGTCGTAGGCCTGCTGCTCCGCCTTCCACATGCTTTCGTCGGCTTCCTTGCCCTGTTTTTTGGCTTCGGAACGCTGCTCCACTTTGGCGCGTACAAGGGCTTCGTTGGCTTTTTTCAGAGCAAAGTAGCGATCGGATTTTTCGCTGCGAATGGGAAACTTTGCATTTTTGGAGTCCAGCTCCAATAGTTCTGTGGTCTTTTTTACCAAATCACTATTGAGATCCTTCAGCTTTTTGTCAAAGTCGTTTATGCTGGCGTCAAAAATAACGTCCCCCTCGTCCACGCTGTTGCCGGCGGCAAAGTACACGGAATTGATGGTGATGGGGAATTTTTTTGCAAGCTCGGGGATAACATCCGTCTCGTCTTTATAGGTTAGCTTGGCATCCAACTTGACTTCGGTCAGCAGACGGCCATTGCTGGGGTAGCTAAAGCGAGCCTTCGCAGTCGACAGGGTTTCTATGGTTCTGCCAAAGTAATAGGAGGCAAGCACCACCGCAAAAAGGATTACCAAACTTCGTATCGCTAATTTTTTCATGTTGACCTCACTTTAGTTCACTTAGCTGCAGGCCTTCTGTAATATCTTTTTGGAAGAAGAAAAATACAAAAACGGCGGGCAGTATATAGAGTACGGCGCCGGCAAATGCAATGTCTGCATTTTTGTCGCCAAGTATATTAAACATAACCGACAGGGGCATCAGGTCTTCTCTGGATGTTAAAAATGCAAGCGGTTGCTCGGCCATGTTCCATATATCTGCAAAAGAGAGTGAAACCGCCGCGCCTATGATGGGCTTGCACACTGGGAGCACCACTTGCAGATAGGTACCCAGCGGACCCTTTCCGTCCAGCGCAGCCGCTTCCAGCAGCTCGTCGGGAATACTAAGCATGTATTGGCGCAGCAGGAAGATATAGAAAGGGGAGAATATGGCAGGCAGTATGATGGCCCATATCGTTTTCAGCAGTCCCAATCGCTCCAGGGTCAGTATGTTTGGTGACATGGTTACCTGAAAAGGCAGTATCATAAACACAATGATGGAAAAGAATATCCACTCTCTGCCTTTAAAGTTGATTTTTGCCAGCGCAAAGGCGAGGCTGGGAATAACTATCGCCTGTCCTGCCAGTATGGCAACTACATAGAGCGTTGAGTTTAAGAAGTAGCGCAGTATGGCAGGGTCGCCGATGAATATCTTGTAGTGCTGGTTGAGTGAGAACAGCCCGGGCGCAAAGCCGCCGTACACCCATTTGGCTTCCTCAAAATTGTTGCGACTTTTAAGTATGCTCTTGATCTCCTCGGGCGCAAAAAAACTGTATGCAAATGTGCGGACAAGAGGGAGAAGGGTTAATATTGTTACGCTTGCCAAAAACAGGAAAATGACAATTTGTGAAACGCTATACTTTTTCATGCGCAGCCTCCTAACTCAAAGCGTGCTGATAGCGCCGCTGCAGCAGATAGAGCAGGGCAAATATCAGTATAACAATCAGTGCAAAGATGTAGGCGCCGGCAATCACATTGCTGAAATTCAGCTTTTGGAACATATTGTTCATGTAGTTCTGAAAGGTATAGATGCTTGGATCCGGATAGGGGCCGCCGATAAAATAGGCTTCGCGAAATATTTTAAAGCTGTTGATAACCGCAAATACAATCACCAAAAAGGAACTTGGTGCAATCAGAGGCAGGGTGATGTTGGTTTCGCGGCGTATGGTGCTAATGCCCTCCAGATCCGCAAACTCGTACAATGCCTTCGGTATGCTCTGCATGGCGGCGGAGAATACAATGGTGCAGAAGCCGATGTTTTTCCATAGATACAGAATGATGACCGGTACGCGCAGCATGGTGCCGCTGAGCCACAATACGCGCGGGATACCGAAAGCACTCAGTATCTGATTGAGCATGCCGCCCCAGTCAAATAAGAGCAGGAAATACAGGAGTATTGCGCTGCTTGGCATAATATAGGGTACAATGAGCGTACTGCGCACAAAATTGGTGTTAAAGCTGCAGCGCTGCAATACCACTGCCAATATATACGCTACCGCCCAGCATATGGGCGCGGATATGGCGGTGATGAGCAGGGAGTTTTGCAGACCCAGCACAAAGATAGAGTTCTGCATTACCTTTCCATAGTTTTCCAAACCGATAAAGGTGCTTTTTGCTGCGTCGCTCATCAGGCTCAGATAAAAACCCCATACAAACGGCACGGCATAAAACGCCAAAAGGCCCAACAAGCCCGGCGTAATAAACATCAGTACCGTCCTTTTTTTATAGCGCATAGTTACCTCCATAAGCTCGTATAACTTTTATATTATAGTATTTTTTTTAACAAATAACAAGCAAAGATGTTGTTTCTGCGTCGTGACTTGTAAAAATTATGTCCGAATCATTTTTTTGCGGCTAAAAAGCATCGCCTGCGCTGCAGCGACAAGGGCGGGCAATGCTCTGTCATTGACATTTTATATACGGATAATCCTTGTTGCCTTGACCATCATGCTTGAAACAGCAAGCGTTTTGCAGGGAAGGGATAGGCTGCAAAGGCTTTAGTTGCCTTCCTGCTCCATCATGCTGACCATGCGATCCAGCTCCGACAAAAATTCCTTTGGCTTCATGTTGTTGCTTCGCATACGCTCGCTCAGCACTTGCATTTGCTCATTGTTCCATTCAAACAGTTCCTTTTGGAGGATGATGATATGGTTTTCCGTATCATTCAGCAATTGCAGTTCTTCTGGGCTGATGATAAAGGTGTTGTTTTTTTTGTACTCCAGTAAAAGCTCCAACTGCCTCAGATCTTGTTCCAGTGTGCTGACGCGTTTGCCGCCGGCGGACTTTTCGGCTGCAATTTCCGAGAGCAGGTTGGCAATGCGCTTTTCGTTCCTTGCAATACCTTTTATTTTGCTTTCATCCTGTACGGTGTCTTTGGCATCGGCATAGAGCAGTACTTTGCTGCGCTTGCTCAGATTTTCGAGCAGGGTTTGGGCAAACAGTACGGCGGCTTCCTTGTGCTCCGACATGGCATTGATATAGAACACGGTTTCTGTGCATAGGGTATAGGGTGTACTGCCTTCGTATACGGATAGGGGCATCACATGATAGCCGATGGGAATGTCAATGACATCGTGGGTTTCGATAAACAAGGATTCGTCTCCGCCCTCTTCCGGCCGGGTATTGAGGCTTGCAAGCACCTGGGAGGCTTGTATTTGCTCAAATACGGAAAGCAGCTCCGGGGTGTTGAACTGCGGTATGCTGCCTTTGCGTTGGGCATCCACCAAGGTGAGGTTCAGTGCGCGCATTTTTAAGCGATCCTGCAGAAATCCTGCGCTATAGAGAGAAATGCCTTCCGCATCCAGCACATCCTGTTTTTCATCTGTCAGTTTTTCTAACAGACGGACAAACTCGGTAAAGGTTTTAGGCACATCGCTGTCGTGCAGTCCCAGCGTTTTCCAATACTCTGTATTGTAGGCATAATGACTCAGCTGTCCTTCAAAGCCGTAGCTGTAGATGTTATAGGGGAGCAGATAGGGTTTGCCGTCCGAAAACAAGGTTTTCTTTACATAGGGGTAGAATCGCTCTATATGCGCTGTCAGCGCAGGGTAGGCATCCAGCGGGGCAATGTACTCCAGCCGCAATAGGGAATCCAGATTATCCGTGATTTCGCTGAAGTAAATATCGGCCTTATCCGCGCTCTTCATGGCGGCAGCACGCATTTGCGGATCCGGATTCTGTATACTGTCTACATTGATAGCCGGATATTCTGGGTTCAAGCGATTGTAGCTGCGTATCAGCCGTTCGTCTTGCAGACCGGATATTTTCAGCACGCCCTTGGGCATTTTAACATTGTGTATGTTCAGCACATTCATTGCCTTGGTATGCAATAAAAACAAATCATTTTCATTTAAAAACAGCATCTGTTTCACATAGGATTCCAATACGCCCATCTGCACCATTTTCCCATTGTCTATGCGGTATAGATAGCTTCCGGTGGTGAGATAGAAAGTGTCTGTGGCAGCCTGATAGACGATGCACGAATTTATACTAATTACCTCGTCATAGCTTCTGTAGGTAAACATTGGATTAAAGTCTTTACCGTTGTAATAGAAAACAGCCGTATCGCCTACCAGATAAATGCCGTCTTTGTATTTTCCGATTTGGCTGGCATAACCTACTTCGTGCGGCATTGCAATATACCTTGCCTGTTTTTCGCCAAGCTTCCAAATTACGATATATTCGCCCTTTTCGCTGGCAAATGGGGCGTACAGCACGCCGTCAATTATACGGCTCAGATTGCTTATCACAAAGCCGTTGTCCTGATCCAATTCCAGATTATACAGGTGGGAGAGCACAAGCTTCGTGTTTTCAAATTTTGCTGCAAAAAGATGGGCGCCCAACAAGTAATAAAGCGTTTCACCATCGGGCAGAAAGCTGCCGTAATGTATCGACGGCAGGGTGTTGGCATCCGGCGCACCTTCGCCGTATACCAAATCTGCAATGGCTTCAAAGTCCATGCTGTCGGTTTTTTTGCGAAACACCTGCCCCTGTTGTGAGGTGTAAAGCTGCCCTTGGTATAAAAATACGGACTGGATATCCTCCGGATCTGCGAGGGGATCCGCCTTGACTGCGCCGTCCACAAAGCTTGCCTGCGCAGCGGGCAAACAGTTTGCGAGAGCGAGGAGTATACAAAGCAGAATCAAAACGGATTTTTTCATACGGTGATCCTTTCAAAGAGACCGTCATTCCCCTTAAAAGGGGAATGACGGTGCAGCATGTTGTGCTTGCGGCTTGCATTTTGGTTTTGCTGCTGCGCTTGCGCCTTTTATGGCTACAAAGGCTTGTTTAGTTTCCTTCCTGCTCCATCATGTTGACCATGCGGTCGAGCTCCGTCAGGAATTCCTTGGAAGGGATATCGTTATCATAGAATCGGGACATCAGCTGGCTCATCTGTTCATTTTGCCAGTTGAATACCAAGTTGCGAATGATGATGATGTTGTCGGCGTTGGCGTTCAGGGTGTCGATTTCTTCCTGTGTCAGGGTATAGATACGGTTTTCGGAGAATTTAATCTGTTGTTTCCAGTTCTCTATATCCTGTTCCAGTTTTTTCACATTTTTGCCGCCGGTTTTCTTATCTTCTTCTATTTCCTGCTCCAACTTGGCAATGGTTTTTTCAATTTTTTCCAGATAGTTGACGAGGTTTCTGTTCTTCACCGGCTCGTTGACATCGGTAAAAAGATAGGTCTTGGTGCGGTCGCTGAGGTTTTCCATCATATTTTCCAAGAATGCCATGGCTTCGGCTTTGTTGTCTGACAGGGAGTTCACAAAGGCGACAGTTGCGGTTGCATATACATGGGAAGCGTCATTTTCGGTCAGCGCCAGAGGCATTACGCGGTAATTGTCCGGAATGTCGATAATGTCCTCGGTTTCGACAAAGAGATAGCTGGTCACGTTCGCCAGGTCTTCCATAAAGGTTTCTTCTTTGGTTTCCTTCACATATTCGCTGTTGTTTACAGCCTCCATCAGGCTGAGCATCTCCGGTGTATCGAACTTTGGCAGCTCGCCTCTGACCCGGGCATTGCTGGATACCAGATTGATGGCGCGCATCTTCAGGCTGGAATCCACAGCATAAGGATTCTCCTGTAGACCCATTTGGTCTGCAAGCATGGTTTCATACTTTTCTATATACAGCTTATCCAGCAGTTTTACAAACTGTTCTATGGTCTTGGGAACATCGGCTTCGGTCAGTCCCAGCTCCTCCCAGGCCTTGATATTGTAGGCAAGGTTGTTCAGCTGGATTTCGTAGCCGTAGTTGTATACGTTATAGGGCATGAGATAAAGCTTGTCCTGGTATTTGAG
This sequence comes from Bacillota bacterium, assembly GCA_041855045.1. GTDB lineage: Bacteria > Bacillota > Clostridia > Christensenellales > Aristaeellaceae > JAAZPT01. Next base: position 20,633 of record JBHADM010000132.1, read on the forward strand.
CATGTTTTGGGCATAGGGGTACATTCTGGCGGCGGTCGCCACGAGATTGGCGTCGCTGTCCAGTGGTTCTACATATTCATGCTTGAGCAGGGAATCCAGATAGCTGTGAATCTCCAGGAAGTATACGTCGGCCTTTTTTTCGCCCTTCATCTCCGTGCTGAAGGTTTGCGGATCCGACATATAGCTGTCTACATTGACGGCGGGCATTTCCGGATGCTTCTTGTTGTAGCTTGTAATCAGTGTTTGATCCTGTAAGCCGGCTACACGCAATACCTTTTCCGGCATTTTTGCGGTGGTGACATCCAGTGTGACAATGCCGTTGGGGCTCAGGAAACCGAGCGTACGATCATCCGCGGCAAAGATTTCTGTTGCAATGTAATCCAGCACGCTGATGGGGTTGCGCGCGCCGTCCTTTATCTGGTAAACATAGTTGTTCGCAGAATTGTAGAAAGCATCGGGTCCGGATAGATAATATACGTTTGCGCCTAAGAAGTATTCGTTTTCCGGCAGTGAATAGTATTCTTTCAGGCTGCCGTTTTCCAATGTCAGTATCTTTCTGTCGGTCAGCACATGTACGCTGCCTTCTTTATACAAGCCTACGGACAGGGGGTTGCCGTACTGTTCATAGGGCAAATCTATGGTGCGGGGCTCTGTTTCACTGAACTTCTGTATTGCCAGCTTTGATCCGGGTTCTCCCATGCTGTTTATAATATAGTACAGGGTACCGTCCAATATAATGGAATTATAGGTGTCTATATAGCCTGTTTCGCTGCTGTTTTCCAGTTTCATAACTTGCTCCAAAACGGCATCTGTACCGTCGAGCTGGATGCTGTATACACCGCTGTTATTGACGAGATACAAGTTGTCGCCGTCTATTTTTACGGTGCCGTAGGGCACTTTGACAGTGCCATCCTCAAGGGTGGATTCTTCTTTATAGCGCAATTTGGCAATGGTCTCAAACTCATTGCTGTCGGCTTTCTTTTTCAGCAGAAATTCCTGCGCTATAGAATACAGTTCTCCTTTATACTGGAATACGCCGTAAACTGGGGAGTCTTCCAGAATGGGATCCAGCTCTAATGTACTGCTTACCATAGTGGCGTTGGCGATCGGCAGGTGAGGGAGTATTGCAATCAGCAATACCATAAGCAGAGAGAGTAGTTTTTTCATAATTTCTCCTTTATTGGCATGTTTGTGGTTGTTTTTTTATTTATCGCCGCCTCCGTCATTCCTGTCAAAGGCAATGACGGAGGTGTGTTGGGAAAGCAAAATTATTAATTTTCTTCCTCCTGACTCATCATGTTCACCATGCGGTCGAGCTCTGTCAGGAATTCCTTGGCAGGGATATCTTCTTCATAGAATCGGGACATCAGCTGGCTCATCTGTTCGTTTTGCCAGTTGAATATCTGATTGCGAATAACAATGATATTGTCGGCATTGGTGTTCAGCGTGTCGATTTCTTCCTGTGTCAGAATATAAAACCGGTTTCCGAGGGTTTTTATCTGTTCTTTCCAGTCCTCTATATCCTGCTGCAGCTTCTTCACATTTTTGCCGCCGTCCTGCTTGTCCTTTTCTATATCCTGCTGGAGCTTGGCAATGGTTTTCTCGACTTTTTCCAGGTATCTTTCCAGATTTTTGTTCTTCACCGGCTCGTTGACATCTGTGAAAAGGTAAGTCTGTGTACGTTCGTTGAGGCTTTCCATCATATGCTCAAGGAAGGCCATGGCTTCGGGCTTGTTGTCCGACAAGGCGTTGACAAAGGCAACGGTGGCAGTCGCAAAGACATGAGGAGCATCGTTTTCGGTCAGAGACAGCGGCATAACGCGGTAGCCGTCCGGGATATCAATAATGTCATCGGTTTGCAGAAAGAGGAAGCTGGTGAAGTTGGGGATCTCTTCCAGATAGCTCTCTGTACTGCTTTCTTTCATGAACTCGCTGCCGGCAACGGTTTCCATCAGGCTGAGCATTTCCGGTGTATCAAACCTGGGCTGCTCGCCCCTGGCGCGGGCGTTGCTGGATACCAGGTTGATGGCGCGCAGCTTAATATCCGCTGCGGTTACATTTGATATCAGTCCCATCTGATTTTCGGATAGTACATCATGTTTTTCGCTGTATATTTTATCCAATAGTTTGACAAATTGTTCAAAAGTCTTGGGTACATCGGCCTCGGTCAGCCCCAGCTCCTCCCAGGTCTTGATATTATAGGCAAGGTTGTTCAGCTGGATTTCATAGCCGTAGTTGTATATATTGTAGGGCATGAGATAAAGCTTGTCCTGGTATTTGAGCATGTTCTGGACATAGGGATACATTCTTGCGGCGGTCGCCACGAGATTGGCGTTGCTGTCCAGCGGTTCAATGTATTCATGCTTGAGCAGGGAATCCACATAGTAGTGTACATCCATGAAGTATACATCGGCCTTGTTTTCGCCCTTCATCTCAACAGTGAAGGTCTGCGGATCGGACATATAGCTTTCCACATTGATTGAAGGCATTTCCGGATGTTTTTTGTTGTATTCTGTCAGGAGCTTCTGATCCATTAGCCCGCCTATGCGAAGCACTTTTTCCGGCATTTTGGCGGTGGTGATATCTACCGTGGCGATGCCCTCAGGATGTGAGAATGCGATCGTGTGATCATCCAAGACAAACATGTCGCTGGTCATGTAGTCCAACACACTGATGGTCGTCATTTCGCCGTCCTTGATGCGGTAAACATAGTTGTTTTCTGCATAGTAGAAGGCGTCGGTGGCAGGCATGTAGCACATGCTGTTGACCATAAACTGCTTCATATCCTTTTGGCTGAAGTATTCTTTGAAGCCGCCGTTTTCCAACAGCAGTATTTTTCTGTCTGTGGTTACGAATATGCTGTCTTTATATGCACCCATTGCGATGGGGTTGCCGTATTGTTCAAAATCCAGATCCACGGTGCTATGTGCACTGTCGCCCAGCTTTTGTATCACCAGCTTGGAGCCGCTTTCGCCCATGGCGTTCAGAACATAATACAGCGTAGCATTGATGATTTTTGCGTTATGGCTGTCTACGAATACCTCGTCGCTGCCTTTGTACACCTTATGTACGCTTTCCAGAAAGGCTTCGGTTCCGTCAATGTGTAGGCTGTACACATCGCTGTCATCCATAAGATATATCTTACCGCCGTCAATTTTGGGCATGCCATGGGGTATCTTTGCCTTGCCGTCCGCATCGGTGGAGTCTTCCATGTAACGCAGCTTGGCGATGGCCTCAAACTGCCCGCTTTCTGCATTCTTTTTCAGCAGGTAGTCTTGTACTATGGCATAGTATTCTCCCTGGTAGAAGAATATATTGTAAGCCGTATTTCCTTCGAGCATAGGGTCTATGTCCACGGCGCCGCCGACTATGGTGGCGTTGGCAATGGGCAGATGGGGGAGTATTGCAATCAGCAATACCATAAGCAGGGAAAGTAATTTTTTCATATGATTCTCCTTTGTCTTCATGTCCGTTTACGGGCACATTGTAACATTGATTTATACCATTATCCAATAGAAACCTTGTTCTATTAAATAGGAAGAGAATGATGACGCGCAAGCCGCATATGTTGCCAGGGCGAGATTTTGCTGGTACAGAGCTTGGTGCCGGAAATCGCAAAATATTCAATATCGGTTATTTTGTCTTTTCTTTGCGTATCGTACGTTACTTCTTGTATAAGGCTTCACACTGCGCCAAAGTTTCTTCCACGCTTTGTGTGAGCATGGTGTCAAAGCTTGGAAAGCGGTCGTCAAATTCTATGCCCCAGGTCTGCATGCCGGGCAATGCTTCCATTTCGTCGGCATGGGCTTGGTATGCGGCAAGGCTTTTTGCGCTGATCAAAGGGAAGACTTCGTTTTCTTCGGGCGCTTGTTCTAAAGCATCCAGGTGGGACAGTAGTGTCAGTTTTAGATAATCAGGCATAGTATTATTTGCATCCTGCAGCTGCAGTTTTAACGAGGCAATGTAGTCGGACACGCTGCTATAATCCACAGGTGCAGTCGGTTGCGAGCGAATATCCTCCTTTGGAACAGGCCGCAAAGTCGCCTGGTTGTAAAGCGGAAGATTGCGCTGCAAGGTTTCCAAAAAGGCAATACAGGCCTCTTTTTTCGTACTGTCTCGATTCGCAAAGGCGATGTTGAGCGTGTAGTAGCCTTTGGGGCTGCCGCCTTTATATGCCGGAAGATACAGCGGCTGATAGTCTTTTGACTCCTCAAACAAACCGTTGCGAAATGCAATCAAAGGCGTATTGTAGTTGCTGTTTTCGTAGACTTTGTTAAACAAGGCTTTCAGCCGTGTCAGCATAGCGCGCAGCAGATTTTTTTGCCCGGCAAAATCGGCTTCGCTGCCCTGCAGCGCATCTTGCAATAGGTTGTAATACAGAATATTCAACACATAGGAGTTTTGCAAAAGCACGCTGTTTGTGTCCTTGCGCAAGGCAGTTTCCAGGCTGTCCAGCAGGCTTTCATAGCTGTTGGGAAGGCTGCCCAGACCAAGCTTGTCCCACAGCGCAGTATTGACGCTTAGGCCGAGCATGCTGATTTCGGCGTAGAGAGGCACAAAGTCGAGCTTGCCGTGTTGCCGCATCACTTTTTGTATGCCCTGGAAATAGTTTTTGGAGGCAGCTTGCAGCGCATTGCTTGTCGAAAGATCCAGCAGCGTTTCGGCGTATGGGTCATATTCATGCAGGCGGGATACGCTCATCTGCAGCACATCCAAATCCGCCAGCAGCTCTTTGTAGGGCTTGCGAGAGTCGATGTTATTCTGATACGTATAGTCATCCGGAAATCCGTACACAGGTACGGCATACCATCCGGCATTTTGTGCATTGAACAGGGAAATAATATCCTCGTAGCCTAACATGGATACACGCAGTAGTCTGTCTTCAGAGAGACGCTGCTGCACAGGCAGCCGAACCAGCGTGTTGTCATGCAGGCACAGCAGCTCGTTGTTATACAGCAGTGTTTCCTCCGACTGTTTTCTGCCAAGCTCACAGCCCACGATGGCGGTGCCGTCCTTGGCAATGCGGGTGAAGAGTCTGCCGTCGTCCAAGTAGAAACAGTCTTCTGTAGAGGAGTAGAGCAGCTGCTTTACATTGAAATCCTGAATATAGGGCATGAACGTATGGAGCGTCTTTACCTGATCATCCGCGCTGTCCCAGTAGGATATGCAAAACTGTTTGTCATTTTCTGCCATGTGCAGCCAATACACATTGTCATTTTGCCAGGCGCCGAACAGATTTTGTAAAGCGCCGCTATAGTATTGCGGCAGGTCTATTTCCAGATCTTTTACGGCCTTTGACTCCCTGTCTATGCGGCGTAGAATTGCCCGGCTATCAAAGTTGTTGTATATCATATAGATATAGCGTGTGGTAAACAGGAGCTTGGTCAGTCCGTACTCCGGCATATAATACTCGTTCAGAAAATTATAGACAGGAGTCCGTTTTTTCTGCGTCGGATCTATTTCGTAAATCTGCAGGGAAGACTCCTTCGAATCCACTGGTATAAGCGTATAACAGAGCAGATTTGTATTGTCTTGTGCAAGTGTGTACTGACGCCGGCCGATGTTCAGCGGCATGAGCATTTCAAAATCGTCCGTGCCGGGGATGTTGCGCAGCAGATGTGTAGTGCTGCCTGCATATAGCGTACCGCCCACCTGCACTATTTCGGTGATGCTTGTTGTCAGCGCATCAAAGGCGTCTTTGTCGTTGTGTGCAAGGATTGCGGCATGGGACTGCCCTGTCAGAAGGCAGCAGAGCAGGAGCAGTGTGAGCGTTTTTTTCAGCATGGTAGTCTCCTTTCTGCTATGGTTGTTCCCGTAGAAGCTTGGAAATATCGATATTGGGCAGCGAGGGGCTGTATATGTAAAGCATGGGTACCAGGCTGCGGTACTGCTCCAGCATTTGCTCATTTACGCTCTTATTCAGCAAGGCAAAACGATTTTCTGCGATCATCATTTGTTCAAAGTCGTTTGTTTCCAACAGCACATTGTTCAACGAAACGGGCAAATCGTAGGCGTTGGCTTCCAATTTTGCTTGTATAAGCTTTTGCTCTGCCAGCTGTGCGTTGAGACGGGTTAACTCCTCCGGCTTGTAGAGCAAATCTTTGGCGTCGACATCCGCAAACATTTTGGCTTTGTTTTTGGGACCGAGGTTTTTCTGCATAAAGTCCAAGAACAGCAGGGCGCCTTCTTTCAAT